>JAJUGH010000152.1 GCA_029268265.1 Alcaligenaceae bacterium
GGCACGCCGTTAAGGCTGCCTGACATCAACACCACGTCGGCTGCCTCGATGGCGATGTCGGTCCCAGTGCCGATGGCGATACCCACGTCGGCCTCCGCGAGTGCCGGCGCATCATTGATGCCATCACCTACGAACGCCGTCACGCCATGCGCGGCTCGCAGCCGGCGCAAGGTTTCGACCTTGCCACCCGGCAAGACCTCTGCCACCACTTCGTCAATGCCCAGGCGCTGAGCAATCGCTTGCGCGGTGCGGGCGTTATCGCCGGTAATCATCGCCACCTTCAACCCGAGTTGATGCAAGGCCGCAATCGCGGTGGGCGTACTTTCCTTGATGGGGTCCGACACGGCGATGATCGCCGCCAGTCGCCCATCGATAGCGACGTACAACGGTGTCTTGCCGTCGGCGCCCAGGCGCTCGGCCGTTACGGCGAACTCGGCGACATCGAGCCCCAGTTTGGCCATGTAGCGGTCGGCCCCGACCTCCACCTGCCGGCCGCCCACCGCGGCACGGACGCCATAACCCGTCACGGATTCGAACGAGGCGGGCTCGGGGACCACAATACCGTCAGTACGGGCGGCTTCAACGATTGCCCGCGCAATGGGGTGCTCGGATCTGGACTCGACAGAGGCGACGCATTCCAGCACCTCTGCCCGGGTGAATCCTGTGCTGACTTCCAGATCAGTCAGCGTTGGCCGGCCTTCCGTGAGCGTGCCGGTCTTGTCGACGGCCACGACACGGGCATCTCGCAGCCGCTGCAAGGCTTCGCCCTTGCGGAACAAGACACCAAGTTCCGCCCCGCGGCCCGTCCCCACCATAATGGAGGTCGGCGTGGCCAGCCCCATGGCGCAGGGGCAGGCAATGATCAGCACCGCCACCGCGCTGACAAGAGCGTAGGTAAGCGCCGGCTCCGGGCCCAGTACCAGCCACACCACGAAAGTCAGTAGCGCCGCCGCCATGACCGCGGGCACGAACCACAGGGTGACTTTGTCCACCATCGCTTGTATGGGCAGCTTGGCACCCTGCGCCTGTTCCACCATGCGAATGATCTGGGCCAGCACGGTCTCGCCGCCCACCGCCGTGGCACGGAACGTAAACGCGCCGGTCTGGTTGACGGTCCCGCCCACGACCTGCTGGCCGACGCCTTTGGCGACGGGCACAGGTTCCCCGGAAATCATCGATTCATCGACGTAGCTCTGACCCTGCACGACCTCGCCGTCCAGCGGCACGCGTTCGCCCGGACGCACATCGATCAGGTCGCCAGGGACGACTTCCGCGATAGGTACTTCATGAGTCTGTCCGTCGCGCCGAACGCGGGCTGTCTTGGCCTGCAAGCCTACCAGGCGCTGGATGGCCGCCGACGTACGGCCCTTGGCACGCGCTTCAAGAAAACGACCGAGCAGAATCAGTGCAACGATGACCGCGGCAGCCTCGTAATAGACGTTAACGGTGTCGGCCGGCAGAAGCCCGGGCGCGAACGTTGCCACCACCGAATAGCCGTAGGCCGCGAGCGTACCCACCGCCACCAGTGAATTCATGTCCGGCGCCAGACGCAAGAGCGCCGGCAACCCCAGTTGGTAGAAGCGACGGCCGGGGAACACCAGAACGAGAGTCGTCAGAACGAACTGCACCAGCCAGCTGGCGCGCATGCCTATGGTGTTCTCGATGAGCCCATGCACGCCGGGTACGAGATGTGAGCCCATTTCCAAAACGAACACGGGCAGTGCGAGCGCCAACGCGACGTAGAAATCGCGCCTCAGCCGATTGCGTTCGGCATCCTTCCGGGCGAGGGCGTCGTCTGAATCTGGACGCGCTTCGGCATCGATCAGGCGCGCGTCATAGCCGGCGCTGTCGACGGCCTCGAGCAGCGCGGCGGGATCGGCAGTACCGCGAATGGTGGCGCGCTCCGTAGCCAGGTTCACCGCGACGTCCTGCACGCCCGGCACCTTGCGCAACGCCGCTTCGACCCGACCGACGCAGGAGGCGCAGCTCATGCCTTCGATGCCCAACTCCAGGGTACCCGCCGGTACGTCGTAGCCGGCGTCTTCGATTGCTTGAACGAGCGCATGCCGGCCCACTGCCGGCTCCGCCTCGACCTGTGCCCGTTCCGTAGCGAGATTGACGGAAACTGCCTGTACGCCGGGCACCTTGCGCAACGCTGCCTCCACCCTGCCCACGCAGGAGGCGCAGCTCATTCCCTCGACGGGCAGAGTAAAAGTGGTCATGGCTTGGTCCTACGGAGAGGTATTGAACATGACCACAGAATAAACCTTCCCATAATGGGAAGGTCAAGCGTCGTATCAGACAGCGCCCTCGCGCTTCAGGCTTTCCACCTCTTCCGCGCTCCAGCCCAACTCCATGAGAATGGCTTTCGTATGCTGACCCAGCGCCGGAACCGCGTCCATGCGCGGCTCGTACGCGTTGCTGCGGCCAGGCGGCAAGAGCGCCGGCATGCTGCCGTTCGGCGTCGGAACATCGGTCCAGAGACCACGCGCCTTCAGTTGCGGATGTTCCCAGACGTCGTGCATGGTGTTCACGCGCGCGTTGGCGATCTGGGCTTCTTCCAGCCGCTCCACCACTTGCGGGGCGGTGAGTGCAGCAAACTCGCCCAGAATCAGCGCCTGAAGCTCGCTCCGGTTCGCGACCCGCCGTGAATTGGAAGAAAAGCGTTCATCCGTTGCTAGGTCCGGCTTCTTGAGCACCACCTTGCAGAAGGCGGCCCATTCCCGCTCGTTCTGAAGGCCGAGCATGACCGACGCGCCATCTCCGGCCTGGAAAGGCCCGTACGGGTAGATGGTGGCATGCGCCGCACCGGCACGCTGCGGCGGCTGCGCGCCCTCATAGGCGTAGTACATGGGAAAGCCCATCCATTCCACCATGCTCTCCAGCATGGAGACATCGATACGGCTGCCCTTGCCGGTTTTGCCGCGTTGAAGCAGCGCGGCCAATATGCTGCTGTACGCGTACATCCCGGCGGAAATGTCGGCGATGGAGCAGCCGGCCTTCGCGGGTTCTTCGGCCGTACCCGTGACCGAAAGGAAGCCCGATTCGCTCTGGATGAGAAGGTCGTACGCCTTCTTGTCACGATAGGGGCCGTCATCGCCGTAGCCGGAGATGTCGCAGACGATAAGCCCGGGATGCGCTTCGTGCAGCGCTTCGAATGACAGCCCGAGCCGCGCAGCGGCTCCCGGCGCCAGGTTTTGCACCAGGACGTCGGCTTCCTGCAGCAGTTTGTCCAGCACCTTCCTTGCCTCGGGGTGCTTCACATCGAGCGTCAGACTTTCCTTGGACCGGTTCGTCCACACGAAGTGAGACGACAGGCCATTCACCCGTTCGTCGTAGGCGCGAGCGAAGTCGCCGGTTCCGGGCCGCTCTATCTTGATGACGCGGGCCCCCAGGTCGGCAAGCTGACGCGTGCAGAACGGCGCTGCAATGGCGTGTTCGAGCGTGATGACGGTGATACCTTCAAGTGGACGGGACATGGCGTTTCTCAGAAGGAACGAGGCAGGCCGAGAATGTGTTCGGCCACATACGAGAAGATCAGGTTGGTGGAAATGGGCGCGACCTGATACAGGCGGGTTTCGCGGAATTTGCGCTCCACATCGTATTCGTTGGCGAAGCCGAAGCCCCCGTGCGTCTGCAGGCAGACGTTGGCCGCCTCCCAGCTTGCCTTGGCGGCCAGATACTTTGCCATGTTGGCCTGCGCGCCACAGGGTTCGTGGGCATCGAAGCGCCGCGCCGCGTCGAAACGCATGAGATTGGCCGCTTCGACTTCAATATAGGATTCGGCGATGGGGAACTGCACGCCCTGGTTTTGTCCGATCGGTCGGTCGAACACCACGCGCTCACTGGCATAGCGCCGGGCACGGTCGATGAACCAGTAGCCGTCCCCGATGCACTCGGCGGCGATCAGCGTACGCTCGGCATTCAGGCCTTCCAGAATGTATTTGAAGCCCTTGCCTTCTTCTCCGATCAGGTTTTCTTCGGGAATTTCCAGGTTCTCGAAAAAGAGTTCGTTGGTCTCGTGATTGACCATGTTCGGAATCGGCCGGACCGTCAGGCCCTTGCCGATGGCATCATGCAGATCCACGATGAACACGGACATGCCTTCCGACTTCTTCTTCACTTCGGCCAGCGGCGTTGTGCGTGCCAGCAAGATCATCAGGTCGGAATGCTGAACGCGCGAAATCCAGACCTTCTGGCCATTCACCACATAGCGTCCGTCCTTCTTCACCGCCGTGGTCTTCAGCTTGGTGGTGTCCGTGCCGGTGGTGGGCTCTGTCACCGCCATTGACTGGATACGCAGCTTCCCGGCGGCAATGGCAGGCAGGTATTTTTCCTTCTGCTGCTGGCTGCCGCTGCGTAACAGCGTTCCCATGTTGTACATCTGACCGTGTACCGCGCCCGCATTGCCGCCGCAGCGATTGATCTCTTCCATGATGACCGTGGCCGCGGTGAGGCCCAGCCCCGTGCCACCATACTCTTCCGGAATCATCGCAGCCAGCCAGCCGGCCTCCATCAGCGCGTCGACAAAGGCTTCGGGATAGGCTTTTTCTTCATCGACCTTGCGGAAGTATTCGTCGGGGAACTGGCGGCACAATTGGCGTACGGCGTCGCGGATATCCTGAAATTCGTCGGTCTGGTCAAACATGTCACTCTCCTTGATGCGGCTATTGTGCAAACTCCGCCGCTATTTGTGAAATACTTATTCGACCTATGCGCTAGACGTAGAACAGATATCTCTACAGGACATCACAATGGAGTTGCGGCAACTGCGTTATTTCGTGGCAGCGAGCGAGGCAGGCAGCCTGCTCAAGGCCTCCGGGCGTTTACATGTCGCCCAGCCGGCATTGGGGCAACAGATCACCGCACTCGAAGACGAGCTGGGTACGCGGCTGTTGGACCGTTCCAGCCGCGGTGTGTTGCTTACCGAGGCCGGCAAGGTATTCCTCGAGCATGCGCGGCTCGTACTGGCCGATGCCGAGCGCGCCCGGTTGGCCGTTCAGCAATCTGCGGCCGATCCGCGCGGCGAAGTCTCACTGGGGCTGACCACGACCGTGGCGCTTGCGGCAACCATGCCGATACTGAGCGCCTGCCGCAGCCGTCTGCCCCAAGTGCGGCTGAAGGTGGTGGAAGCCTATAGCGGCTTTCTGCGTGAGCGATTGCAGGCCGGCAGGTTGGACCTGGCGCTGCTTTACGATGACGCGATGGATACCGGATTGAGCAAGCGACCGCTGCTGGACGACAAGCTGGTGTTCGTGACACATGCCGCGCACGATGTTCCCGCCACCCTGCCGCTGGAGGCCCTTGCTCAATGGCCGATGGTTCTGCCGGGCCGCGAACATGGCTTGCGACGCATGATCGATGACGCCTGCGCGCCCATAAAGCTGAAACTGCAGATCGTGGCCGAGATCGAATCCCTGAATAGCGTGAAGCGTGCAGCCGAGGCCGGCATTGGTGCCACCATCCTGCCTCAGGGCTCGGTCGCCGAAGAAGTCGCGCAGAACCGCCTGCGTACCGCGGAGATCGCGAGCCCCCATATGCGTCGCCGCGTGGTTTGCGCCGTCAACACGACCCGGCCGGCGTCCGTGGCAAACGACGCGGTCGCTCAGCTGATAGTCGAGGTCGTCCATGACATGGTGGAGTCCGGCGCCTGGCCCGCGAAGTGGACAGGCGAGCCGCCAGTGAAGTCATGACGGTACGAGCCGGCCACTATTCTCGCTTCAATCCCCCGGTCGATTCGATGATGGGTGCCCACTTCTTCGTCTCGGAATCCAGCAACGACGCCAGGTCTTCAGCAGTGGACCCGACAGGCGTTGCGCTGAGCTCCATCAGCCGGGCCTGTATGTCCTCTTCCGCCACGACCGCCTGGAAATGGCGACTCAGTTCCTGGACAACTGCGTCGGGTGTCCCGGCCGGCGCGAACACGGCGTTCCAGGTCCAGGTTTCATAGCCCGGTATTCCCGACTCGGCCACGGTAGGGATGTCGGGAAATGACTCAACCCGCTCGGAAGTGGTCACCGCCAGCGGCTTCGCCGAGCCGGCCCGAATATGCGAGGCCGCACCGCTCAAGACGTCGAACAATATGGGAATGTGTCCGCCCAGGAGATCCGCCATGGCGGGACCGCCCCCTTTGTAGGGCACGTGGCTCATCTCGACCCCGGTCATCGACTTGAAGAGCTCGCCGGAAAGGTGAGGCGGTGTACCGACTCCCGACGTGCCATAGCTGTACTTGCCGGGGTTTGCCTTGAGCAAGTCGACAAGCTCCTGCACGTTGTCGGCCTCCACGGACGAATGCACCAGCAGCACATTGGGAACGGTCACAACGAGCGAC
>JAJUGH010000153.1 GCA_029268265.1 Alcaligenaceae bacterium
CATGCGCATTTTGTTGATCAGCGCTTATTTCTATCCGCAGAACCGCATCTCGGTGCTGCGCGTGGGGCAATGGGCCAAATACTGGGCGCGCCAGGGTCATCTCGTCACCGTGCTGACGACGCAGAAGTATCCCTTCCTGGGCCCTTACGGCCTGTCGCCCGCGCTGCCCGAGGGTGTGGAGGTGGTGGAAGTCCCCTACCTACCCGACTGGATGCGCCGCCGCATGGAAACGCGCCGTCCGACCGACCGCGCCAATGCCAAAGAAGAAACATCGGCGGACCATCTCCGTAAACGGGTCCGGCGCCTGCGCGCCTACATCGGTTCACTCATCGATATCCACGACCTCTGGATCGTACCGGCGCGCCGCAAGGGGCGTGAGCTGATGGCGACGCGGCACTACGACGCGATCGTGAGCTCATTCTCGCCGCCCGCCGTACACATGGTTGCTGCACATCTCAAGGCTGCCCATCCGCAAACGTTGTGGCTGGCAGACTTCCGCGACCTTTGGGCGCACAACCACATCACCTCGGCTCGCGGCATCTTGCGCGCACTCGAGAACACGCTGGAGCGGCGTACCCTCCACGGCCGTGCCGATGCCTTGGCCACGGTCTCTGAACCGCTGGCTGAGGAGCTGCGGGAACGATATCCCCGTCTGCCGGTGTGGGTGGTGGAAAACGGATTTGATCCCGACGAATTCCCGGACTGGCCTGCGCGCCTGCGGGGCTCGGCGGGCGCCCACGGCATGGTGCGCATCTGCTATGCGGGCACGCTGTATCCCGGTCGGCGCGATCCCACACCGCTTTTCGAAGCCGTAAACCGGCTCATTGACAACGGCGTGCTCGACAGGCGGCACGTCACCATCGACTTCTACGGACAGAACGAGGCCGAGCTGGCCACGATTCTGGCCAAGTGCCATGGAAATCGACATGGCATCGTGCACGCCCATGGCTTCGTGTCGCGTAACGATTCCCTGGCGGCCCAGTGGCGCAGCACCCTGCTTCTCCTGCTGGAATCCTCCGAGCCCGCTGCGCGCGGGGTACTCACCGGCAAGCTCTTCGAGTACATCGTAAGCGGCATACCGATCCTGGCCGTGGGCATCGACGAGCGCAATGCCGCTGCCAAGGTATTGAAGGACACCGGAACCGGGTTTTGCGCGCGCACCGCCGAAGAAATCAGCGACATGCTGTCGCGAGCGCTGGCCGAACGCCACTTCGCCTTCTACGATCCACAGCCCGAACGTATTGCGGCATTCGCACGCGACAGGCAGGCCCAAGGCATTGTGGATCGGCTGTCCACCCTGATGGAGGCCCGGCCATGCTAGCTGCCCTGCAAGCCTACTACCTCGCCACCTCCGCGGCCCTGTTCCTCTATGCCATCTATACGCCTCGGCGTGCCTTGCGTGCGTTTCTGATCGGCATCGGGTTGAACATCTTTCCGCTCGCCGCGCTGCCTTACATGAACATGGACGTGGCCCGTTTTGGCAGCATGCCGCTTGTGTACCTGCCCATGACGGCCGTCGGCCTTGCCATCATCTTGCGCAACGGGTTCTCGTTTCCCAAGAGATTCAGGCCGCTCTACGCGCTGATCGCCGTCTTCCTGGTCTATATCTTCTGCAACACGATACTGGCTCGGGGATTTTCGGTAAGCAACCTGGCTTACTGGCTGGCGTGGCCGCTCAACTTTCTCATGTTCCTCGCCACGGCTTCGCTGGTCGCCCGTATGAACCCGGCTTTCGTTGCGCGCCTCCTTGACCGCGTGGTCATGCTGCTGGTGGCGGCGAGCCTTGTGGGCCTGGCTCGCTTCGCCTCGGGCTTCGAACCGGACGCCAACTTTATTCCGCTGATGAACCGGAACGGGACGGTGGTTCTGATTGCCCTGCTGTTTCCGCTGGTCTTCCATGTGCATGAGACGCAGGGCAAGTCGCGTACGTGGCTGCTGGTCTGCGCGGGCATCATCGCGCTGGGCGTGTTGTTGACCTTCTCTCGCTCGGGGCTGCTGGGCCTGCTGGCGGGTACCGCTCTCTACTACCTGCGATTTTCGTTTGCAGGCATGCTGAAATTCAGCGCGGCGCTGCTGGTCGTCGCACTGCTGCTTGCCAGCGGCATCGCCGAACGCACGACCGAACGCCTGTTGTCGACGGGGCGCACGGTGGCGGCCCTGCTGGAAGGCCGACAGATCGAGCGCAGCGTGAGCGACCACAATCGTGTCCTGCTGGTGAACGGCGCCATTGCCAACGGAAGGGAACATTTCTGGTTCGGCACCGGGTTGGGCATGGAGAACTACCGTGCCGGGCTGCGCAAGGCGAGCCCTTTTCCCGTCACATCGAAGGCGCACAACTTCTATCTGTCCTATTTCGCCGAGCTGGGCCTATTCGGCTTCGCACTGCTTCTCGCGATCCTGCAACGCATCTACGCGAGTCTGCCGCCGTTGTCATCACGGTTTCGGGCGTTCCGGGTGTGCTTCCTCGTGATGGCGCTGATGATGACCATGAACGAATACATCCTCTTGCCGGAACTGTGGCTCTTTTTCGGCCTGATGAGCGGCATCGCGCGACATAGGGCTCCGGCGCCATGGGCGACCGCAGCCGTTGCAACACCACAGCCGGCGCGGGTACGTCGGGGCATTCCCGCGTACGGGTTGCGAGAGACTCATGGATAACCAGTACGGTGTGGCCGAGCGGCGCATGGCCCGGCTCCTGTCCCGGTTCCCTCGTATCAAGGCTTGGGCGAAATCGCGCTATGCGCAAGCGGCTTATTACCTCGCCGGCCGACATGACGTGCCCTATGAGGCGAAGCGGCCGATCCGGGACATCGGTTCCCCCGGCGCCTCCACCTTCTTCGGCTATTACGACAAGTCGCCTTTGTCGACAGATGGCTGGCTGCTGTGCCATTCCACGGTTCTGCCCACCGACCGGCCGGTGCGGCCACAAGATTCGGTCAATGTACAGGTCTTCAATTTTTCAACCAGGCAGTTTGTACGCCCGGTGATGTCGGTGCCCACGCAGAGCTTCAACTGGCAACAAGGCGCGCGGGCACAATGGCTGGATGGCGATCAGTTCATCTTCAATGATTTTGATGCCTCGGCACAGCGCTATATCAGCCGTGTCTATTCGGTAAGCCGCCGATGCGAGACGCGTCGCTACGATCATCCCGTACAGGACTCCTGGCGCCGCGAATATTTTCTGGCGCTCAATTACCGGCGGCTGTACGCGCTTCGCCCCGAATACGGCTACTCCAACTTGCCGGCATTGGACGAAGCCGGCGTCGCCCGCCTGCACGACGACGGTCTCTGGTATGTGGATCAGCATAGCGGCCAAAGCCGCCTGCTTTATTCCCTGCGCGACATCTGTGATACCGACCCGTCTCCGGACTTTGCGCATGCCCGCCACAAGATCAACCACGTCATGATCGGACCCGGCGGGCGGCAGTTCGCCTTCCTGCACCGATACCTGTTCGGTCGGCGAAAGTTTGATCGGCTGATGCTGGCTCAGGCGGACGGTTCCGGTTTACGAGTGGTATGTGCCAACGGCATGGTGAGCCATTGCACATGGGTGGACGATTTCACGCTGCTGTGCTTTTTGCGTGGCCCGGATGGTCACGATGGCTACTACCTGGTGGACCTGCATACGGACACGTTGCAGCCCTTGCTGGGCGGCCTGCTCGATGCCATGGGCGACGGCCATCCCAGCACACATGGGCACCACTTCATCACGGATTGCTACCCCGACCGGCGCCGCATGCAACACCTGCTGCTTGGCGACCTGCGAACCGGCAAGGTCGAGCCGCTCGGTCGTTTTCACCACGGTTTTCGCTATGGCGGTCAGGCTCGTTGCGACCTGCACCCCCGCTTCTGCCCACAAGGGCGTTACGTATTCCTGGATTCCGTCTGCTCGGGGCGCCGCCGCCTCTACTTCCTGGAATTGTCTGCCGAGGAGGAAAGCTGATATGTCGTTTTCCGTATTGATGTCCGTCTACAAGGCCGAGAAGCCCGAATACCTGCAGCTTGCCCTGGAAAGTCTGGTGGCTCAGTCGCTTCAACCGGGTGAGCTGGTGCTCGTCGAAGACGGCCCCCTGCCCGGCGAACTGCATGCCACCATTGACGCATTCCGCGACCGGTTGAACATTCGTTCCGTGCGGCTGCCGCAGAATGTCGGGCTGGCCCGCGCGCTCAATGCGGGCCTGAAACACTGCAGCCATGAACTCGTCGCGCGCATGGACAGCGATGACATCTCGCTGCCGGACCGCTTCGAGAAGCAGGTGAGGTTCATGAACGAACATCCCGAAGTCGCGGCCAGCAGCGCCGCGCTGGACGAGTTCGACGAAACGGGCACCGTGTTTTCCTCGAGAGTGCTTCCGCTGACCCATGACGAGCTCGTGGCGTTTGCCAAGCGCCGTAGCCCACTGAGCCACGCAGTGGCCATCTTCCGCAAATCCGTGGTGATGTCGGTGGGCGGCTATCCCCCGTTCAAGCGCTCGCAAGATGTTGCCCTATGGTCGTTGCTGATCGTGAAGGGGTACCGGCTTGCCAACCTGCCGGACACCCTCTTCAAGGTACGGGCCGGGGCGGCATTCATGACCCGCAACGGCTTGCGCAATCTCGATCAGGAGTTTGCCGTCATCAGGTATCAGCGGCGCATTGGATTCCTTTCACGGACCGATGCGCTGCGCAATATGGGCATACGCAGCATATTGGCGGTGGTGCCGGGCCGTTTGAAGAAGCTGCTCTATTCCTACAAGGCATCGCCCGGCGATCTGGTCCACGCCGTAGCGAAGCGCAGCTTCGACATGGCGGTAGCGGCTGTGGGCCTGACCGCCGCAAGCCCCGTCATTGCGCTGGGCTGGCTTGCTGCCACCGTCGAGACCCGCCGCAACGGCTTCTTCATGCAGGAGCGTGTCGGGCGACACGGTGAGATTTTCCGCATCGTGAAGCTGCGCACCATGCGCGACGACCTGCCCGGATTGGGCAGTGTCACGGCCGCCGATGATCCACGTATCACCCGCAGCGGCGCAGTGCTTCGGCGCAGCAAGATCGACGAACTCCCGCAATTGTGGAACGTTTTGGTGGGCGACATGAGTCTGGTCGGGCCCAGACCCGACGTGCCCGGCTATGCCGACACCCTGGAAGGCGACGACCGCATCATCCTGACCGTGCGCCCCGGCATCACCGGACCGGCCACGGTGAAGTACCGCAACGAAGAAGAAATCCTGAGCCGGCAGGAGGACGCACTACGCTACAACCGCGAAGTCATTTGGCCGGACAAAGTCCGCATCAACAAGGAATACATCCGCAATCGCAGCTTCATCCGCGACCTGCAGTACCTCTTCAAGACCGTCATTCACTGACGACTTCCCCACGCCACCTTCTCTCTCCCCCGCGCAGGCCCCCCGCCTGGCACGGGCCCTAGACACGCCCCTATTCTGGAGCCGACACCATGCTGGATACGAAGCAATCCCCCTGGCCTGCCTTCACGCAGGAAGAAGCCGACGCCGTGCGCAATGTGATTCTTTCGGGCCGCGTCAACTACTGGACCGGCGAAGAGTGCCGCAAGTTCGAACAGGAGTTTGCCGAGGCCACCGAGTGCGACCACGCCATCTCGCTGGCAAATGGAACAGTCGCGCTGGAAATAGCGTTGCGCACGCTGGAGATTGGACCGGGTGATGAGGTGATCGTGACACCCCGCAGCTTCATCGCCTCAGTGTCTTGCGTGGTGAGTGTGGGCGCAACACCCGTCTTCGCCGACGTGGATCCCGACAGCCAGAACATCACCGCCGAGACGATCCGGGCTGTGCTCACGCCACGTACGCGCGCAATCATCTGCGTCCATCTGGCCGGCTGGTCGTGCGAGATGGACCCGATCATGGCATTGGCCGCGGAACATGCGATCGATGTGGTGGAAGACTGCGCGCAGGCCCATGGTGCCCGCTATAAGGGGCGCCCGGTCGGATCTATCGGCCATATCGCGGCGTGGTCCTTCTGCCAGGACAAAATCATGACGACGGGCGGAGAAGGCGGCATGATCACCACCAACGATCCCATCCTGGCCTCGCGGGCCTGGTCGTACAAGGATCACGGCAAGAGCCGCCAGGCCATCATGCGCGGCACGGCGGGCACCGGCTTTCGCTGGCTGCACGACAGCTTCGGCACCAATGCCAGGATGATGGAAGTGCAGGCCGTCATCGGCCGCATTCAGCTTCGCCGGCTGCCGGCCTGGAGCGAGCGGAGGCGCCGCCACGCCG
>JAJUGH010000154.1 GCA_029268265.1 Alcaligenaceae bacterium
GGATGCGCTGGTTGATTCGGTGCATCAGTCGTAATAGTTCATCGTTGCCCGACATCCCGGCAAGCCGCGCGTGAAAGCCTTCGTCGAGTTCCACCAGCGCGCTCGCCGAAGTGTCGATGGCGACGCCCCGACTGTGCTCCAGGAAAGCTTCCAGCTCTGCGATCTGTTCCGGCCGTGCACGCTGCACCGCATATCGGCAGCAATCGCGCTCCACGCCCAGACGCAGCTCGTACAAATCCTTCATCTCTTTGACGTCCAGCCGGCGCCTGGTATAGCCGCGGCTGGAAGCCTCGAGAAAGCCTTCATGCGCGAGTACGGTCAACGCCTCGCGCACGGGCGTGCGGCTGACACCGAGGCGCAGTGCCAGTTCGCTTTCGCTTAACCGCTCACCGGGCTTGAACTCGTAAAAGATCGCCATATCGCGCAGGCGGTTCAGCACTTCTTCGCCTCGCTGGCCGCGAGCGGGGGAGATGATGGAGCTCATGAGGACAGGACCGTAAACATAATTCAGTATACTGAATTGCATACAGGCGCGAATACCGTCGCGCGCAACCCATACTGAACGGAGTAAGACATGACCCCCATGAATGGCGCCGAAGCCTTCGTAAAAATGCTGCAGCTCAATGGCGTCAAGCACATCTTTGGCCTGTGCGGTGATACCAGTCTGCCGTTCTATGACGCTCTCGCGCGGATGGACCATGGCATGGACCACGTACTCACGCGCGATGAGCGCAGCGCCGCCTACATGGCCGATGCGTATGCACGCGTTACCGGCAAGGTTGGGGTATGCGAAGGGCCCAGCGGCGGAGGTGCCACCTATCTGTTGCCCGGGCTGGTGGAGGCCAATGAATCCAGTGTCCCGGTACTGGGCATTACTTCTGATGTGTCGGTCACTTCGCGCGGCCGCTACCCTCTGACAGAGCTGGACCAACAGTCGCTGTACCGGCCGCTGACCAAATGGAATACCACGATCGATCTGGCGAGCCAGATTCCGGGGGCCATCCGGTCTGCTTTCCGCGCCATGACCACCGGCACGCCCGGCGCCGCGCACATCTGTCTGCCGTATGACGTGCAGAAAAATCCTGCGGATCCGGCGGATATCTGGGCTCAACCCGAACATAGCCATTACCCGGCGATGCGCACGGTGGCCGCAGCCGAGGATATCGACCGCGCAGCGGACCGTCTGGTAGGCGCGCGCGCACCAGTGATCATTTGCGGCGGGGGCGTCGTTCAATCCGGCGCCAGTGCCGAGCTTGAGACCCTGGCCATGGCGTTGAACGCAGTGGTGTGCACCACAGTGAGCGGCAAGGGCAGTCTGGCCGATACGCATCCGCTCAACGCCGGCGTCGTCGGCTCCAACGGCGGTGTGATGGCCACGCGTGACGTGGTGAAACAGGCTGACGTCGTGCTCTTCGTGGCGTGCCGAGCCGGCTCCACCACTACCGAGCATTGGCGCTTTCCCGAGCCTTCCACCACCATTCTTCACCTGGATGTGGATCCCATGGTCGTCGGCGCGAACTATGCGACGGATGTGGGGATGGTTGGAGATGCCAAGCTCTCGCTGGCGGCGCTGAATCAAGCCGTGGCTCAGCGCCTGCCTCACCGGCGCAGCGATGTGGTCGATGGGCGCGAACTGGTGTCACGCGCCCGCGCGGTGAAGTTCGGTATGTTCGATGAGCTGGCCCGCTCCACGGATATGCCGATCAAGCCGGAACGCGTCGTCGACGCATTGAATCGCCTGCTGCCGCCCGAAGCCATCATCGTGGCAGACCCCGGTACGCCGTGCCCGTATTTCTCGGCGTACTTCAACGCTCCACAGGCGGGCCGCCACTTCATCACGAATCGGGCCCATGGGGCGCTCGGTTTCGCCATGGCAGCAGGGGTGGGGGCGCAGTACGGTCGGCCCAATGCCACGGTGGTGTCGGTCATGGGCGACGGCAGCTTCGGATTCACCTGCGGCGAGCTCGAGACCATTGCGCGGCGCAAGGTCCCGCTCAAGATGGTGGTGTTTTCGAACTCGGTGTATGGCTGGATCAAGGCGAGCCAGAAAGCGGGATACGATGAGCGCTACTTCTCGGTGGATTTCTCGCGTACCGACCACGCGCGTGTCGCCGAGGCCTTCGGTATCAAGGCATTTCGTGTCGAGGCACCGGCAGATCTGGACAGCGCCCTCAAAGCCGCGCTAGCCTACGACGGTCCGGCCCTGGTAGACGTAGTTGCGCAGCCCCTGCAGGATGCTGCCGCACCAGTCAGTCAATGGATGGGCTGATAATCCGACGTAAGAACGAAAAAGGTCACCATCATGCAAGCACCGAAATTCACTTCCGGGCCCCGTCGACTCTGGCTTAAGACCGCCGCAGCCTGCCTACTGGGAATGTCGGTCATGGCCGGTCCGGCTGCCGCAGCCGACCGGCAGCCGCTCAGCCTGGTGGTGCCTTTCCCTCCCGGCGGAAGTACCGACATCGCTTCGCGCATCATTCAGCCCAAGCTGTCGGAAATATTGGGGCGTACCGTCGTCGTGGAGAACAAGCCGGGGGCTGCCACGCAGATCGCCAGCCAATACGTGGTGCGCGCCAAGCCGGATGGCAACACCTTGCTGGTCAGCTTCGACAGCCACAGCATCAATCCGGTAGTGCGTCCCGAAACACTGACCTACGATACGTTCAAAGACTTCCGCGGCATCACCTTCGCGCTGCGATTCCCGCTCGTGATCGGTGCTTCCAAGCAAACCCCCGGAAATGATCTGTCCGAGTTTATTGCGGCCGCCAAGAAAGACCCAGGGAAATACACTTATGCCTCGACCGGCGTGGGATCGCTGAATCACCTGGCCGGTGAAGAACTAAAGCGTACGGCGCAGATCGACATGCTGCACGTGCCCTTCAGCGGTGGTGGCACCGCCATCCAGGCGTTGCTTGGCGAAGTTTCCAACATTACCTTCCTGAGCTATGCCGCACTAAGCTCACATATTGCGGCCGGGTCCATCAAGCCACTGGCCGTCACTGGCGACAAGCGCCTGCGTGATCTGCCCAATGTCGCCACGGTGCAGGAAAGCGGCTACCCTGACTTCGAAGCTTATTCCTGGATCGGGATCTTCGCTCCCGCGGGAACGCCGGACGACGTGGCCAACGAACTCACCGACGCCTTCCAGAAGGCCTTGAACGATCCGGAAGTGAAGGGCCGGCTTACCGATCTGGGCTTTGAGGTCATGGCTACCGACGGCCCCGCAGTCGACCGCTATGCACGAGAGCAGTTCGAGCGCTGGAATACTTTTGTAAAAGAAACAGGCATCTCTCTCGAATAGAATGTGACGCTGTTTAGCAGCTCATCATTGGATGTTTGAATGCGAAGAAAGGCTGACCCGGCAGACCGCCTGGAATTGACGGAACTGCTGGGGAGCGGCGGCGAGCGGGACTGCTGGGTGCATCCCGCAGATTCCCGCCTCGTGGTGAAGACGACTCATACGGTGCGGCGCCGGCCTTGCCAGAACGACCTGGACTACCGTTACCACAAGTGGCTCGCCCGGACAGGCAAGCTCAATCCGCACATTCCGAAGATCGTCGGGTGGTGTCACACCCAGTACGGCAAGGGTCTGGTGTGCGAACGCACATTGAACGCCGACGGTACCCCTGCGCTGGATCTTGCGCAGGGGCTGGGGGACGGGCGCATCACCCCGAAGTTTGCGCTGACGCTCATCGAAGAAGCGTTTGCCGTCTTCTTCAAGAACGGCATCACCATATGCGATGAGGAGCCGAACAACTTCTTCTGCGTCAGAGGCGAAGCAGGCGTACGGCTGGTGGTCGTGGACGGCTTCGGCCATCGGCACCGCAATTTGAAGACGCTGCTGCGCAACTTCATTTCTCCGCTGGCGGGCGTCAAGACCCGTGAAAACAAGCGCAGGTTGGTAGAGTTCGTCAGAAGCTTCGCCTGAATAATCCTCGCCGCCCGTGGCGTGGCCGGTTGGGGGCGCCCACGCCGGCGCCGCCAAAGACGCTTTCGACTTCTGCCGCTTATAAGGCCGCTCGGCCTTATAAACGTAGAATATATGCATAAAGCGGGTCGGCATGTAGCGAACGCCCGCAAGCCACTATACTTCCCCTCTTTACTGCTTGTTTCAAACAGCGGTTCCAGCCTCTTCTTTCACCATGCATTCCACCCGCAATATCGACACCCGGCCGATCATACGATTGTCCGGGGTTACTAAGACGTTTCCCTCGCCTGGTGGCGGCACCTTTACCGCCGTCGCGCCGACTTCGCTGGATATCCCTCAAGGGCAGATATTCGGACTTATTGGCCGTAGCGGCGCCGGAAAGTCCACGCTGCTGCGTATGATCAATCTGCTCGAGCGCCCGGATAGCGGCGAAGTGCTGGTTGACGGGCGCGATCTCACCAAGCTGTCGACCCAAGAATTGCGGCTGGCCCGCCAGAACCTGGGCATGATCTTCCAGCAGTTCAACCTGCTCCAGAACGCCACCGTCTACGAGAACGTGGCATTTCCGCTGACCCTGCATGGCCGCTTCGGACGCAAGGAACTTAAAGCACGGGTGCAGGAATGCCTTGCCCTCGTCGGCCTAACGGATAAGGCGGGGCATTACCCGGCCCAGCTTTCGGGAGGGCAGAAGCAGCGGGTGGCAATCGCCAGGGCGTTGGCCCCTCGGCCGCAAGTCATGCTCTGCGACGAACCCACCTCTGCCCTGGATGCCGAAACCACGCGTAGCGTACTGGACACCCTGCGAGACATCAACCGCAAGCTGGGCGTCACCATCGTCATCGTTACACATGAATTGTCGGTGGTGCAAAGTCTGTGCACCCGCGTCGCCGTGCTGGAAAACGGGGAGTTGGTGGAGCAGTTCGACACCGACGACCACGCCACCCAGCGTGTGAGTGCCTTGGGCCGCGAGCTCGACAAAGAGCGCCTCAAATTGCAAATCCTGCAGGAGCATGCCCTTCACGTTCCTGCAAGCAACGCTGCTGAATAACATGTCTGAAAACATCATCGCCATTCTTCCCGAGCTCTGGCTTGCCGTCGGCCAGACCTTCCTCATGCTGGGTATCGGCGTGGCCTGCGCCATCGTTCTCGGCGGCCCCTTGGGCGTGCTGCTTTTTCAAATGGGCCCGAATCAGGCGCTGGAGAACCGCTCGCTCTACCTGGGCGTGAGCTGGGTCGTGAATACGGTGCGCTCCTTCCCCTTCATCATTCTGCTGGTCGTCCTCACACCGATTACGTCCGCCATTGTCGGGACCTCGATCGGGCCGCTGGCCGCCTCCGTGCCGCTTTCGGTTGCCGCGATTCCGTACTTTGCCCGCCTCGTCGAACAGAGCCTGCGCGAGGTGCCGCGGGGCGTGATCGAGGCAGCGGAAGCGATGGGCGCCTCGCAATACCAGATTGTCCGCCGGGTGCTCGTGCGCGAGGCGCGTTCGGGGCTGATGCTGGCGCTCACCGTGCTGGCGGTCAGCTTCCTGTCGTACTCGGCCGTGGCAGGCGTGGTGGGAGGCGGGGGCATCGGTGACCTGGCCATCCGCTACGGCTACTACCGCTTCCAGACCGACGTGATGCTGCTTACGGTGGCGCTCCTGATCGTCCTGGTCCAAATCATCCAGTTCGGCGGCAACGCCATCGCGCACCGCCTGGACAAGCGCTGAATCCCTCTTTTTCTACAAGGAATGACAACATGCTGAACATTCGCCGTCGTATCGTCCTGGGGGCCTTCGCCGCCGCCATGGCATTGAGTGGCGCTGCGGCGCACGCTGCCGATCCGGACAAGCAGAACCTCGTATTCGGTGCCACCGCCGGCTACAACTACGACGTTCTGAAGCTCGCCGTCGTGCCTCAGCTGGAAGAGCAGGGCTACAAGGTGAAGCTGGTCGAATTCAACGACTACGTGCAGCCCAACCTGGCCCTGGCGCAGGGTTCGCTCGACGCCAATCTGTTCCAGCACATCTCCTACCTGAACCGGTTCAAGGAAGACAAGAAGCTGGACCTGATCGACATCGCACAGAGCACGACCGCTCCCATGGGCATCTACTCCAAGTCGCGCAAGAGCCTGGAAGAGACGCAAGAGGGCGATCGTTTCACCTTGCCTAATGATCCCAGCAACCTGGCTCGTGCACTGCTTCTGCTCCAGAAAAACGATCTGGTTA
>JAJUGH010000155.1 GCA_029268265.1 Alcaligenaceae bacterium
CTGGACAACACCGAACCCCCTCCCGTAGACGACACCGTCATCTGAGCCGGAACTCTCATTCAATGAAATTCATCCTTGAAAGGCGAATCGCATCATGTCGCAGCTGATGGTTCTCTCGATGCTGCTCTTCTTCGCCGTATCGGTACCGGTGGCGGTGTCGATCGGTTTGGCCAGCCTGCTGGGCGTGGCGCATGAGGGCATGACATGGCTGGTGGTGGCACAGCAGATTTATGCCGCGCTCGACAAATACCCGCTGGTGGCGGTGCCGTTTTTCATCCTGGCAGGCAACCTGATGGAGGCAGGCGGCATCTCGGAGCGCATGGTGGAGTTTGCGAAGAGCCTGGTGGGCGGGGTGCAGGGCGGGCTGGCCATTAGCTGCGTGCTGACCTGCATGACTTTCGCTGCGGTGGCAGGTTCCAGCGTGGCCACGACATTCGCCGTGGGCGCCATCCTGATTCCCGCCATGGTCAAACATGGGTATCCGCGGCCCTTTGCCGCTTCCCTGCAGGCCTCGGCGGCGGAACTGGGCGTGATCATTCCGCCCTCTGTGCCGATGATCCTATTCGCCGTGTCCACCGATACGTCGGTGGGCGAGCTGTTCATCGCCGGCGTGGGCCCGGGCATCATCATCGCCGGTGGCCTCATGCTGTATGTGTGGTTCTATGCGAAGCGCCACGGCTATGGAAAGAATGATGGCGTGGGCCGTTTGCCAGTGGGTGCCGCCTTTCGCAAGGCCTGGCTTGCCCTGCTGATGCCGGTGATCATTCTGGGGGGCATCTATGGCGGTGTTTTCACGCCTACGGAAGCATCCGCGGTGGCGGTCGTCTATGCTTTATTCATCGGCATCTTCGTGTATCGGCGTTTGAATCTCAAAACGCTGTCGGTCACGTTTCACCGCTCGGTGATATCGACGGCCGTCATCATGTTCATCATCGCGAATGCCGGCATCTTCGGCTTTTTGCTCAACCGTGCGGGTGTGCCTCAGGCTCTGGGCAACTGGCTGGGTATGCTGTTCAGCGACAAATACACGTTCCTGCTGGCGGTCAATGCAGCCTTGTTCGTGATCGGCATGTTCATCGAGACATCGGCGTCCGTGGTCGTGCTTGCGCCGTTGCTGCTGCCGGTGGCCATGCAGTTCGGTGTCGATCCCGCACACTTTGGCGTCATCATGGTGGTGAACCTGGCGCTGGGCATGGTGACGCCACCCTTCGGCGTGAACCTATTCGCAGCGTGCACGGTGGCGCAGATATCGCTCGAGCGTCTTGTTCGCAGCCTCATCCCCTTTGTATTGGTGACATTTGGCTGCCTGATCATCATCACCTACGTGCCGGCCGTCTCGCTGTTCCTGAAGCAACTGGTGTACGGCTGAGCACGTGCCCGGCCGCAGCCGTGCACGTGGTGGCTTCTTGCCGATTACGATGCTTTAGAACGGCGGGTCGTCGTCGAAGTCCTGCATCGCGGTGGCGGGCACTGCCGCCGCTTTCACAGCCTTCTTTGCCGCTGACTTTGCGGCGCTTTTCGTCGCCTTGGCAGCGGTCTTTTTGGCCGCTTTCTTGGCGGCCTTTACCGCCGTCCCGGTTTTTGCCGCCGTCTTGCCTGCCGTCTTCGCCGCTGTTTTCTTACCGGGCTTTTCAGGCCGCGGTTCGAACTCGAAGCCGATCTTGCCGTCTTTTTGCGTCACCAGAAACGCTTTGAACTTGCGGTTGGTGCGCGACGATACAAAGCCGGTGAGCAGGTCGGTCTTGCCTTCGGTCAGCAGCTTGCGCATTTGTTCTGGCGCGATTTCCTGCTGAAGAATCACCTTGCCGCTACGGAAGGTGCAGCTTTTTTCGGGCCCCACCGACTTTTCACACAGATAGTTCATGCCGTGCTCGAAGACGCCGTGGCCGCACTTCGGGCATTTGCCCAAAGGCGTCTGGCCGGAAAAGTCCACCGCTGCGTCGGATTCGTCGTCTTTCTGGCCGAAATCGAACTCGAGCTTGTATTCATCGGTGATGCGCAGCAGTGCGGCAAACGGCCGGCCCATCTTGCTGATGAAGCCCGACAGCGGCCCCAGTTCGCGCTTCTGCAGCAACTCTTCGACTTCGTTGATTTCGAATGTTCGCCCGCCCGGATGCTTTCCTATGGAGAAATCGCACTGCGTGCAGGCATAGCGCCGGTAGTTTTCCTTCACGACGCCGCTGCACTTGGGGCAGGGTGTGTTCAGCGTGGCGTAGTCGCCGGGCACGGTGTCGCGCTCGTATTCCTTGGCGCGGCGCACGATGTTCTGGGTCATCACCTCGATATCGCGCATGAACGATTCGGCATCCAGCTGGCGCTGCTCGATCTGCTTCAGGCGGTGTTCCCATTCGCCGGTCAGCTCCGGCGATGTGAGTTCGTTCACGCCCAGCCCGGAGAGCAGGGTCATGAGCTGGCGAGCTTTGGCGGTGGGAACCAGTTCGCGGCCGTCGCGGCGCAAATAGCCTTCGTTCAGCAGGCCTTCGATGATGGCCGCACGGGTGGCAGGTGTACCTAGCCCGCGCTCCGACATGGCTTCGCGCAGTGCTTCGTCATCCACCAGTTTGCCGGCACCTTCCATGGCGGACAGCAACGTGGCTTCCGTGAATCGTGCGGGCGGCTTGGTGGTGAGGTCCCGGATCTCGACGTCCTCGGTCTGCACCTTTTCGTCTGGCGTGATCGGCACCAGCATGTCGTCGTCGCCCTGGGCGGCGCGGCCATAGATGGCCAGCCAGCCGGGGTTCACCAGCACTTTCCCTTCGGTCTTGAAGCGGTGTTGTTCGACGTGCGTGATACGGGTGGTCAGGCGGAACTCGGCCGAAGGGAAGAAGACGGCCAGGAAGCGGCGCAGCACAAGATCGTAAATCTTGCTTTCGGCGTCGCTCAGTTCACGCGGCACCTGCAGGGTGGGGATGATGGCAAAGTGATCCGATACCTTGCGGTTATCGAATATGCGCCGGTTCGGCTTGACCCAGCCTTTCTCGTGGATGGTCTGCGCGAAGCTCCGGATGGCAGACGCCGCACTCCCGTTGGCTTCAGCCAGCGTGCGCATGGTTTCCTGCACCGTGCCGACATAGTCTTCCGGCAGGTAGCGGGAGTCCGTACGCGGGTAGGTCAGCGCCTTGTGGCGTTCGTACAGCGTCTGGGCCAGGGAAAGCGTAGTCTTGGCAGAAAAGCCAAAGCGGCCGTTGGCCTCGCGCTGCAGGGAAGTGAGATCGAACAGCGCGGGCGAGGCCTGGGTGGAAGGCTTCGATTCCTCGGTCACGATGCCGGGCTTGCCCTCGCAGGCACGTGCGATTTCCTCGGCACGCTCGCGCGTCCAGACACGGAAGTCGCGCATCTCGGCGTCGTCTTCGTTCTTGCGGAACTCGGGGTCGAACCAGCGACCGGTGTAATGACCCGCTGCCGCGGCGAAGTCCGCGTGAATTTCCCAGTAATCGCGGGGTTGGAAGCTGCGGATGCGCTCCTCGCGCTCGGCCACAATGGCCAGCGTAGGGGTCTGCACGCGGCCCACCGGCGTCTTGAAGAAGCCGCCGTCCTTGCTGTTGAAGGCCGTCATGGCGCGGGTGCCGTTGATGCCTACGAGCCAGTCGGCCTCGGCACGCGAACGGGCTGCGGACTCCAGCGGCTTCAGGGCATGGTCGTCACGAAGCTCTGCAAACGCTTCACGAATGGCCGCCTGCGTCATGGAACGCAGCCACAGCCGCTGTATCGGCTTCTTAACACCGGAATACTGAACGATGTAGCGGAAGATCAGTTCGCCCTCGCGACCCGCGTCACAGGCGTTGATGATGCTGTCAACGTCCTTGCGTTTCAGCAGCTTGACCAGCAGCTTCAGCCGCTCGGCGCTTTTCTTGTCGGTGGGACCAAGCTCAAACTGCGGCGGAATCACGGGCAGATGGGCAAAGCTCCATTTGCCGCGCACCGGATCGTTGGGCGCCACCAGAGTGAGCAAGTGCCCGATGCTGGATGCCAGCACGTAGCGGTCGCTCTCGAAGTAATCGCCTTCCCGGGTAAAGCCTCCGAGTGCGCGGGAGATATCGAGCGCGACCGAAGGTTTCTCGGCGATGATCAGGGTTTTGTTCATGTGATTCCAAAGACTGCAATTCGGGCAGCAATAGCGCGGATGATACGGGCGGTCAATCGAGACGCGCAAGTTGATGAATTTAGCGAGCCCCGCCCAGGCCGTGTCTCGCCGCCCAATGCGGCACGGCTTTGCGCCAGAATTCATCGATGTCGGCCGCAGGGAAGGGCTCGAATCCCAATGCCTGCCACGCACGCTGCAAAGTGCGTACCGGGCTGCTCAGATCGAGTTCCGGCGCGTGATTCTGTTTAGACAGCTTGCGGCCCGATTCGTCACGGATCAACGGGACGTGCATCACGCGTGGCGGGACCTGGCCCAGCAGTTCTGCCAGGGTCTGCTGGCGCGCGGTGGAGTCGAGCAGGTCGACGCCGCGCACCACGTCTGTAATTTCCTGCAGCCCGTCGTCGACGACCACGACGAACTGATAAGCCCAGAGGCCATCGGCGCGGCGGAGGATGAAGTCGCCCACTTCCGTTGCGACATCCTGGCTCTGAGGGCCCTGCCACCGGTCAATGAAGCTGCGCCGTCCGGGCGGAACCTTCAGGCGCCAGGCCCGCGGCTGCACACCTTCGCCCAACCCGTTGCGGCAGGTGCCGGGGTAGGGACCGCCGGTGAGCATGCGCCGCGTACAGGCGCATCCATAGACATGGCCTCCCGCCTTCAGCTGCTCGAACGCCGCCTGATAAAGCGAAAGCCGTTCAGATTGCCAGACCGGCGGCTCGTCCCAATGCATGCCCAGCGTTTGCAGCTGCTGCATGATGTAGTGGTCAGCACCGTCCACCACTCGCGGCGTGTCGATGTCCTCTATGCGCAGCAGCCATTTGCCGCCGTGGGCGCGCGCATCCAGGTAGCTGGCCATGGCGGCCACCAATGAACCGTCGTGCAGGGGGCCGCTCGGGCTGGGGGCGAAGCGCCCGCGGTAGAAAGGGATAGCGCCGGAGGCCCCTGTTGCCATGTGGCCTTGCGGGCGATTTAGTGACAGATGCTGGAGCGTTCGCCGTTCAGCAGTTCTTCAAGGAGAAGGTGATCGACCTCAGTTTCCTGGCTCCAGAGCACCATGAGCGCAATGATGCGCATGCGGTCAAGAGGAACCGGTGTTTCGTCCGTGGCCTGTGCGCGCTCAATGAGGATTTCGCGCAAGGACGGGCGCAACACGCCGGAGTTTTCCAGGAAAGTGATGAAGCCGATGGCTTCGCTGCCCAGGGTATGGTATTCCTCGTCGGAGTAGGCACGCAGGCTGTTGACCGGTGAGCCTTCCAGCGTAGCGAACCGCTCAGTGCTCTGGGCCAAACCGTGCAGCCACCCGAGCGCTTCATCGATGTCTTCGTGCTCGAAGCCGACGGCAGCCAGTTTGTGGGCAAGGACTTCGGCCTTGGGGCAGGCCTGGGGGGTATAGTAGTTTTCGAAAAGATAGACCAGGATATCGTACATAGCGCCTTCCGGATTCCGGGAGCGTTTCATGACAATGACTTTACGCTGTTTCCACCGCCTGGGCAAATCGCATAAAAAGGGGGAGGCATGGCCACCACAGAAGGGAAAATTGCAGTGCCTGGTGATACGCTTGACCGCGTGGATACACCGGCGCTGATACTGGAGCTGGATGCCTTCGAGGACAACCTGCGTACCATGCAGGCTTTGGCGGAAACTCATGGGGTCGCGTTGCGGCCGCACGCGAAAGCGCACAAATGTCCGGATATCGCCTTGCGGCAACTCGCCATGGGTGCGCAAGGCATCTGTTGCCAGAAAGTGACTGAAGCGATCCCCTTCATTCAGGCCGGGATCACCGACATTCTGATCAGTAATGAAGTGGTCGGAAAGCGCAAGCTCGAACTGCTGGCGCGGTTGGCGGGCGAAGCGCGGCTCACGGTTTGCGTGGATCACGCCTCCGCGCTGAAGGAGCTTTCCGCCGCCTTGGATGCGCGGCATAGCGGCGTGGACATACTCGTGGAGGTCGACATCGGCCAGCATCGCTGCGGGGTCCAGTCGCATGAAGAGGCGATCGCCCTGGCAGAGTTGGCGCAACGCCTTCCTA
>JAJUGH010000156.1 GCA_029268265.1 Alcaligenaceae bacterium
CAGCACGATGTTGGACAGCTGCGTCGCCACCAGACTGACCGCCGCGATTTTGACCGGTGTTCGTATGTCCTGGCGGGCGTAGAAGGCGGGAGCCAGAATCTTGATGGCCAGCAGGCCGATCAGCCCGACTGAGTATGCCATGACGGCCAGGCGTGTCTGCCCCACGTCCGCCGCTCCGAAAGCGCCATAGTGAAACAGGGTGGCCACCAGGCCGTCGGACAAAAGCGCCAGGCCCAGTGCGGCGGGAATTCCCAGCAGCAGCACCAGCCTCAGGCCCCAGTCGAGCAGAGAGTTATAGGCGCTGCGATCGTCCGCCGCGTGGGCGCGTGAAAGGCTGGGCAGCAGTACGGTTCCCAGCGCTACACCCAGAAGAGCGGTGGGAAATTCCATCAGCCGGTCGGCGAAGGACAGCCACGTTACGCTGCCTGGTTGCAGCCAGGTGGCGATGTTGGTGTTGATCAGGAGGGAGATCTGGGCCACCGATACGCCGACAATGGCGGGGACCATCTGCTTGAGCAGGCGGCGCACGATGGGGTCCCGCCACGCGGCCACCACCTTGAGATTGAAACGCGGCAGGAGCCCCAGCCGCGCCAAGGCCGCCCACTGCACCGCAAGCTGCAGAATGCCGCCGGCCATGACGCCCACGGCAAGGGCATAAATGGGCGTATCGAACCAGGCGACGAGGAAAAGGCTCGCCGCAATCATGCTTACGTTAAGCAGAATCGGCGTAAACGCCGGCACCGCATAGCGGCTCCAGGTATTGAGCACACCCGAGGCAAAGGCAACCAGCGACATGCACAGGATGTAGGGGAACATTGCCCGCGTCATCCATACGGCGGCTTCGAATTCGGTCTGCCGGTCGGCGGCAGTCAGTCCGCTGGCCATCACACTCACGACCCAAGGGGCGGCCAGGACGCCCAGCAGGGTGACCAGCATGACGCTCAGGCTGAGCAGCAGGGCGACGCGGTCCAGCATCCGGCGGACGTCGTCGTGGCCGGAGTTAGTGCGCAGCTGACCAAGCAGCGGAACGAACGCTTGTGAAAAAGCGCCTTCTGCGAACAGACGGCGCAAGAGGTTGGGAATGCGGAAAGCGACCCAGAACGCATCGGTTAGCGGGCCTGCGCCAAAGGCGCGGGCGATCAGGATGTCGCGTACCAGCCCGGTGATGCGTGACAGCAGCGTGAAGCTGCTGACGGTGGCCGCCGACCGCAGTAGTCCCATGGCAAATGCTTACTTCGGCGCCATCCGGATTGCGCCATCGAGACGGATCGTCTCGCCGTTGAGCATGTCGTTGATGATGATGCTGTGGACCAGCTTGGCGTAGTCTTCCGGCCGGCCCAGACGCGATGGGAAGGGGATGCTGGCCGCAAGGGAGTCCTGCACTTCCTGAGGCATGCCGAACATCATGGGCGTGCCGAAGATGCCCGGAGCAATCGTCACGCAGCGGATTCCGCTACGGGACAGGTCACGAGCAATGGGAAGCGTCATGCCGACCACGCCGCCTTTCGATGCCGCGTAGGCCGCCTGGCCGATCTGGCCATCATAGGCGGCCACCGAGGCGGTATTGATGAGGACACCGCGCTCGCCCGTTGCCAACGGCTCGTTCTCGCTCATGGCGGTCGCGGCCAGACGGATCATGTTGAAGGTACCCACCAGGTTGACGTTGATCACCTTCTGGAAGAGGTCCAGCGCATGCGGGCCGTTACGGCCCACGGTGCGAGAGGCCGGCGCAATGCCCGCACAGCTCACCAGGCCGAACAGCGGACCCAACTTCAGCGCGGCATCCACCGCCGCCTGGCCGTCACTTTCCTGCGTAACGTCGCAATGCACGAATACCTGGCCCAGTTCTTCGGCCAGGGCCTTGCCCGCTTCGTCCTGGACGTCGGCAATGACTGCCTTGCCGCCATGCTCGACCAGCATGCGTACGGTACCCGCGCCCAAACCCGAGGCGCCGCCCGTGACGATGAAAACCTTGTCCTTGATGTCCATCTGTTCCCTCTTGGCTAGATTGTATGGATGCGCCGTGACGCCTTATGACGAAAGCGCGTCGAGGATGCGTCCGCGAATTTCATCGACCGAACCGAGTCCGGAGATGCGGCGGTACGCCGGCGCCGCCGCATCACCGGACGCGGCCCAACTTTCGTAGTAGTCCACGAGAGGGCGCGTCTGATCACGGTACACGGTAAGCCGGTGCCTGACGGTCTCTTCGCGGTCATCGTCGCGCAGGACGAGGGGCTCGCCGGTCACGTCGTCCACATCCGCAACCTTGGGCGGATTGAACTTCACGTGATAGGAACGCCCGCTGGCAGGGTGAACGCGTCGGCCGCTCATGCGCTCGATGATGCTTTCTTCGGGAACTTCGAGTTCGACCACGAAGTCCAGGGTCACTTCCGCCGATTTCAGCGCGTCTGCCTGCGGAATCGTGCGGGGGAAGCCGTCGAAGAGATAGCCCTTCTGGCAATCCGGCTGCTGCAGCCGGTCCTTTACCAGACCGATGATGATGTCATCCGACACCAGACCGCCGGTATCCATGATTTTTTTTGCTTCAAGGCCGAGCGGCGTCTGAGCCTTGACCGCCGCACGCAGCATATCGCCGGTTGAAATCTGAGGGATGCCAAATTTTTCGGTGATGTAGGCTGCCTGGGTTCCTTTGCCCGCTCCGGGTGGACCTAGCAGTATCAAGCGCATTTATTCCTCCTGGTAAAAAGGTGGTTCCGGATTATGCCGCAATGCAACAATTAATGCAGTAAGTGTCGCCCCTAAGGGGCGAGGGAAGTTCAGGCTTCCTGTTGGCACAGCCGACGCACACGTTCCAGGTCTTCTGGAGTGTCCACGCCGGGCGGCGGATGCGTGGCGGTAACGTGTACGGCAATGGCATGGCCGTTCTCGAGGGCCCGCAATTGTTCCAGCGACTCCCAGCGTTCCAGCGGACCTTGGGGCAGCGCACTGAACCGGCGTAGGAATCCCGCCCGGTAGGCGTACAAGCCGATGTGGTGCAAGGCGTCCAGTTCAGGCGGCAACTGCTCGCGCTGCTGGGCGAAGGCGTCGCGTGCCCAGGGTATCGGCGCGCGTGAGAAGTACAGGGCTCGCCCCGAGGCATCACACACGACCTTCACGATACTGGGGCTGAATAGTGATGCGGCGTCCGTGAGCCGGCTCGCGCATGTCGCCATGGCGGCGCCTTCATCGGCCTGAAGCAGCTGTGCCACCGCATCGACCAGGGCGGGGTCGATCAGAGGTTCGTCTCCCTGAACGTTCACGAGCACGGCGTCATCAGCCAGTTCCAGCCGCTGGGCGACCTCGGCCAGACGATCCGTGCCGCTGGGGTGATCGGGCCGTGTCAGCAACGCCTCGATGCCATGGCTTTCAACCGCTTCCACGATGCGGGCATCGTCTGTAGCGACGAGCACCCGGTCGGCGCCAGAGGCCGCCGCACGCTGGGCCGTGCGCACCACCATCGGCAGGCCGCAGATATCCACCAGGGGTTTGTCGGGCAGGCGGCTCGAAGCCATCCTGGCCGGTACGACCGCAATAAAGCTCATGCGCCGGCGCCGGGAGCGGCGGGTTCCGGGCTGTCGTCCGTGGTCCGCGCCTCGTTCTCGAGCATGATGGGCACGCCGTCACGGATTGGGAAGGCCAGGCGGTCGATGCGGCAGATCAGTTCCTTCTTCTGCCTGTCGTGCCGCAAAGGGCCTTTGCACACCGGACAGACTAGGATTTCGAGCAGACGGGTTTCCATGGTGGTCCTGACGAACGGGAGGCATTCAAACCCCCGAGTGTAATGCTTCTGCGGCTCCCGCTGTACGCTTGCGCTGCGCAATGGCGCGCAGCATGGCATCAAGCAGGTCGAGCCACTCCGGGTCGTCGAATCGTGCCGCTGCGTGTACGCAGTGCAGCCGTGGGTCGTTCAGCCGACGGCATTTCACGGCGTCCTTGGCGGTGACCAGGATGGCGTCAACGTCCAGTCCCTCGAACGGCGAGCGGGCATAGTCATAGTGGTCGGGTAGGGCGATTGCCGGTGCTACGGCTACGTCGTGTTGGCGCAGCATATCGAAAAACCGCTCCGGCCGGCCTATCGCCGCCGCCGCTGCGCAACGGTCTTCGTGATGATGAGCCAGCCATTCCTCCCATGGAAGGATTTCGCCGGACTCGAGATGCTCCACCGTTTGCGGCTCCATCGTCATGACTACGGGATGCGCCACGTCGGCGGTATTGCCCGGTGGATGTTCGCCCGGCAGCAGGTTGCTGATGACGAAATCGGCGCTGGCAAGGCGGGTGGCAGGCTCGCGCAGCGGGCCGGACGGCAGCACCTTGCCGTTACCGGTACCGCGGGCGTCCTGCACGATGATTTCAATGTCTCGCCCAAGTGCATGGTGTTGCAGGCCGTCGTCGCTGATCACCACGTCGACCTTGGGAAACTGGCGGCGCAGTTTGTGTATGGCGGCCTTGCGGTCGGGATGCACGCTGACCGGGACGCCGGTCTGGGCGGCGATCAGGGATGGTTCGTCGCCGAATAGGGCCGGATCGAGCAGCCCTTGATCGGCGCGCGGCGCGTCTCCCGCCCGGGCGCCGTAACCGCGGCTGATCACCCCCGGGTGCCAACCGCGCAGCTTGAGCGCTTCGACCACCGCGATCACGACCGGCGTCTTGCCTGTGCCGCCGATGTAGATGTTGCCCACCACAACGACCGGCAGCGTATCGTGATGAATGCGGCCGGGATCCCGCCGCCATGCCGCCTTACGTCTCGCAACCACCCCACCGTACAGCCAGGACAGTGGCCGCATGATGTGGCTGAACGGCCCATTCTTCTGCCATGCGGCGTGTAGTGCCTGTTCCAGCCGAGCTCTCATGGTGCAGCCTGCGTGGCGAAGTGCACCCGTTCGTAGCCGGCCAGGCGGGCCGCCTCCATCGCACGGACTACCGATGCATGTGCGGCCTGTGCGTCTGCGTCGATGACCAGCACTTGATCCACAGCACCATCGGCTTGTTGCCGCAGCGCCTGTGCAATGTCGCCGGCAGTGGTGCCGGGCAATAGCTGGCCCTGCAACGCATAAAGCCCGTCGTGACTGATGGCCAGGTGCAGGGCGTCCGGTTGCTGGGCCTCTGCGCTAGCTTGCGGCAGCGTGAGCTTCAGCTGCTGATATCGATTGAATGACGTGGTGGCCGCCAGAAAGATCAGGATCACCAGCAGCACATCGATCAACGGAATGAGGTTGATCTCGATTTCATCATCGCGCTGGCGCTTGCGGAAATTCATCTGCCGGCTCCGCGTTCCAGCAGTCGGCTAAGGGCACTGGCTTCACGTTCCATCCGATGCAGGAAGTGATCCACCCGTGAGCGGAAGTAGCGATGAAAGATCAACGCCGGGATGGCGATGATGATGCCGAATGCCGTGTTGTACAGGGCGATGGAAATACCGCGTGCCAGCTGCGAAGGGTCGCCGCCTTGCGGCGTATACGAGGCGAAGATCTCGATCATTCCCACCACTGTGCCGAATAGCCCCATCAGCGGAGCAACGACGGCGATGGTTGCCAGTGCAGGGAGGTAACGGTTGAGCCGATGCGCTACATCCTTGCCAACATCTTCCACAGCAATCAGGCGGACCGCCGAAGACTCGTTGCGGTTCACCAGCACTTCGGCCAGTACCCGGCCTAGCGGCGAAGAACCCGCTAGTCGGACAATGGCGTCGGTGTCGTCGTTGCGCTGGCGTACCAGTTCGAGCACCTGGCTGGAGAGCCGTGCCGGCAACACATGGCTCGCTCGTAACGACATGAGGCGTTCGATAATGATGGCAAGCCCGAGTACGGACGTACAAATCAACAGCCACACCGGCCAGCCGGCGGCTTCAATCAGGTCTAGCATCTCGGATATCCCGGATCGACGTCGAATGCAGCATTCTACAATCGGGTCTTCGGCAAAGGAACGTAGCGAAGAGCGGCCCGAAGCAATGAGGTGCGCTGGGGCGGCCTGCATACGGTGTCGAGCCGCTGTCAAGCCGCTGTCTGCCGGAGCCCCCCGGGGGCCGAATACCGTGTCCGAGTTGGTTGCTGTGGAGCGCAACTAGGCCATATGGCGGCGGTAAAAC
>JAJUGH010000157.1 GCA_029268265.1 Alcaligenaceae bacterium
CGCCAGCACCAGCATGACGGCGCCGTCGGTAACCTGCGAGCTATTGCCCGCGGTGATGTTTCCCCATGGCCGGTCGAAGACCGGTTTGAGGCCGCTGAGCTTTTCCGCTGTGGAATCCGCGCGGACCCCGTCGTCTTCGGCGTACAGCTTGCCGCTGCCGTCCACCAGGGGAACGATCTCGGAGAAGGCACCATCCTGCTGCGCTCGGAGAGTGCGTGCGTGGCTGCGGGCAGCGTACTCATCCATTTCCCGCCGGGTGATGCCGAAGTGCGCAGCCAGGTTTTCCGCGGTCTGCCCCATGGATAGCCCAACGACTGGATCGGTAAGGCCTCGCAACAGTCCGATCACCGGCGCGATGTGCGTCGGGCGCAGCCGGCGCAGGGTGGAAAGGCGTGCACCCCAGCCCTTTCCGGCATTCCAGTCGGCGAGCCAGCGAACCATTTCGTCGCTGAAGAGCACAGGTGCCCGCGAGAGCGCGTCAACCCCGCCAGCCCGCATCAGATCTGCCCGCCCGGCCTGCAGGGTGAGCAAGGCGGAGTCGAGTGCCTGCATGCCCGACGCGCAATTGCGCATCACCGTCCAGCCCGCCACCTTGTCGCCACAGCCCAGCCTGAGCGAGATCACCCGGCCGATATTGGTTTCATCCGAGGACGGGGCCGCACAGCCGACCACCACTTCATCAATGGCCTCGGCCGGAAAAGGCTGCCGCAGCAGTAGCTCGCGGCCGACCTGCACGGCCATATCGGAAGCGGAAAACGGCCCGGGTCGGTTGCGGGCCTTGAGAAAAGGGGTACGCGCCCCGTCAACAATATAGATGGGTTCAAATGCCATGATGCGGTCCTCAGGCGGGATGGCGGCGGGCGTCGGCCCGCGCGGCGGGCGCCGATAAGTCTTGCGGGAAGTCGTCCACCGCAATCACGCGATCACGCAGTGTATGGTAGCGCCGCAGCAATTCGTACTCTTCGGTGGAAATGCCCCCTGCCGCATAGACGGCGTCGGGCATGTCCCGCACATTGGCGATCGGATTGCCGGCCAGTTTGCCCGAGCGTTCGAACTGGCGCAATTTCTTTTCAATACCCTGTACAGAGGCCACTGAAGCCAGGGCCGCTTCCAGCGCGCCGACGGGGTCTTCTTCGTCCGCGGGGACATGGCAATTGGCGGTGAGCCGGTCCCGTGTGAGGCCGGGGCGGGTCAGCAGCTCCGCAACCTTGCCCGACAACGCGTCGGACGGCGGGGCCATCAGGCGCCCCAGCGGCAAGGTGATGATGCGCAGCAGGATCGCCAGAGGGGTATTGGGAAAGTTTCGCAGCACTCCATCGAGCGCCTCTTCAACGCGGTACAGTGCGTCCTGTACGGCCCAATGCACCAGCACCGCATCATCAGGCTGGCGGCCTTCGTCTTCATACCGCTTCAATACGGCGGAAGCGATATACAACTGCGACAGCATGTCGCCCAGGCGCGCCGATAACCGCTCACGAAACTTCAGGGAGCCGCCCAGCGTAAGCAGTGCAAGGTCGGCAGTGAGGGCGAATGCGGCACTGTAGCGGGTGAGACGCCGATAATGTGGCCGCATGGGCGCTGCCACATTCGTGTCGATACGCGCGGTGATCGCCCCGGTGATGCCGTGCCAGAACGCGCGTAATGCGTTGAATGTGGTGTGTCGGGCGTGGCTCCAGAAGGCTTTGTCGAAGGCCTGCATGCCCCGCGCTTCGTCTTCGTCTTGCACCGCCTGCATCTCGGCAATTAGATACGGATGGCAGCGTATGGCTCCCTGGCCAAAGATGATGAGGTTACGCGTGAGGATGTTGGCACCTTCTACCGTAATCCCCACGGGCAATTGCTGATAGGCCCGCGCCAGGAAGTTGGATGGGCCCAGGCAGATACCCTTGCCCCCTATGATGTCCATGCCGTCGATCACCACTGAGCGGCCTCGCTCAGTCAGGTGGTACTTGACGATGGCCGATGTCACTGACGGCTTTTCGCCCAGATCCACGCCGTGTGCCGTCATGCTGCGCGCGGCGTCCATGGCGTAAAGGTTCCCGCCAATGCGCGCCAGCACTTCCTGCACGCCTTCAAACCGCGCAATAGGAGCGTTGAACTGGGAGCGCACGGCGCTATATGCGCCCACGCTTCGGGCGGTGAGCGCCGCCATGCCGCAGAAGGACGCCGGCAGGGATATCGACCGCCCGGCAGCCAGGCATTCCATCAGCATGCGCCAGCCTTGGCCGGCCATTTCCACGCCGCCAATGATGAAGTCCAGCGGCATGAAGACGTCTTCGCCTCGGGTGGGGCCGTTCATGAAGACGGCATCGAGCGGAATGTGGCGGCGGCCGATTTCCACGCCTTCGTGGTCGGCGGGAACCAGGGCGAGCGTAATTCCCAGATCAGGGCGGTCACCGAGCAGACCGTCCGGATCGTGCAGGCGGAAGGCCAGGCCGAGCAGTGTGCAGACCGGCGCCAGGGTGATGTAGCGCTTGTCCCATGTAACGCGCATCCCGATGACTTCTTCGCCTTCCCACATGCCTTTGCAGACGACGCCGTAGTCCGGGATCGAACCCGCGTCGGACCCGGCCCATGGGCTGGTCAGGGCGAAGGCCGGCACTTCAATGCCGCGCGCCAGGCGCGGAAGATAATGACGCTTTTGTTCTTCAGTGCCGTAGTTCAGCAGCAGTTCAGCCGGGCCCAGCGAATTGGGCACCATGACGGTGACGGATAAGCCGGAATTCCGCGTGGACAGTTTACGCACGACCTCGGAATGCGCCAGTGCCGAAAAGCCCTTGCCTCCGTACTCTTTGGGGATGATCAGCCCGAAGAAGCCTTTGGCCTTGATGTACTCCCATGCTTCCGGGGGCAGATCCTGGTCTTGCGTGGTGATACTCCAGTCATCCACCAATGTGCAAAGCGTTTCGGTCTCTTCGTTCAGAAACGCCTGTTCCTCGACGGTGAGGGTAGCGCGCCCATACGAAAGCAGCGTGCTCCATTGCGGTTTACCGCTGAAAAGCTGTCCTTCCCACCATACGGTTCCGGCATCCAGTGCTTCCTGCTCGGTATCAGAAATGGAGGGCATCACCTTGCGGTACATCCCGTATATGCGTCGGGTCAGGTATTCCTGTCGCCACGGTTCGTAGGCGAGCACAATTCCGGTTCCGATGATGACGATCAACAGCAGCGTGATAAGCAGGTACATATAGTCTCGATCCTGTCTTCTTACGTAGGAAGCCCCGGTGGCGGCTCTTGCACCATACCTGTAAACGCCGCCGGCGGCGATACATCAGGCGCATTTGCCCCAGCACTCTCGCTGCCACCCAGGCCGTCGGCCAGGAAGTCCAGAAACCTTTGCGTCAGCTCGTTTGCCGGAGACGTTGCCGGATTTTCCTGAATCAGGGCAAGCTGCAGGCCATCCATGTTGGTAAGAAAGCTCGAGACCGCGAGCAGCATGAACCGGTATCGGCATGCGAGCTCGCCTCTGGAAAGATCGGGCAGCGCCTTGGCGGCGGCCGCCTTGAACCGTTCAGCTACATCAAGGCCGGTAGGATCGGTATCCGGCAACGGTTCGATGAAGTTGGCGTGGCGCGAAGCCAGCTGTATGAAAGGCAGGAAGTACGCTTCGACAAGTTGCCGAGCGGTGAGCGGGTCGCCGTTGGCGTTGAGTTCCAGTTGGTCGAGGTTCTCGATCCGCTGCCGATTAAGCGCCTCCGTCAGCTCGGTGAAGACCGCCTGAACGAGGCCTTCTTTGGAGCCGAAGTGGTAATGCACCGCCGACAGGTTCACCTGTGCTTCGGCGGTGATTTCCCGCAGAGAGGTCGCTTCATGGCCTTTCTGGGCGAATAGTCTCTCTGCGGTATCGAGTATCCGCGCACGTGTGTATGCGGAACGCGAACCGAGCATGATCTCTTCCCCGTTCAACCTTTTGAACCGACTTTAGGGGGGGCGAGACATTCCGCCTACTAGTGTTTCCCCGCTTGGCGGATCGGCCAATACCGCAGTGAGACGACATGGGCTGCAAGCCGGAATGCCCGCAGCCCTGGCTTATCGGTCAGACCGCCGTGACGAATTTCGTGACCAGATAGCCGTCGAAGGTTTCAGTACCGCCTTCGCTGCCGATGCCGCTGTCCTTCACGCCGCCGAACGGCGTTTCGGGCAGCGCGCTGCCGAAGTGGTTGATATTGACCATACCGGCTTCCAGGGCGCGCGAAGCCCGATGCGCCGTCTGCAGCGACGTGGTGTACACGTACGAGGACAGACCGAAGGGCAGGGCGTTGGCTTGGCGGATCACCAGCTCGGGATCAGTGAAAGGCACCACCGGCGCCAGTGGCCCGAAGGGTTCCTCGGTCATGATCATGGCGTCGTCCGGAATTTCGGTGATGACCGTAGGCGGGAAGAAGTTGCCCTTGCCCCCCAGCGGCTCGCCGCCCAGCAGCACTTTGCCGCCGCGAGACACCGAATCTTCCACAAAGCGGCTCATCACGGGAACGCGGCGAGCGTGCGCCAGCGGGCCCATTTCGGTGTCGGCCTCGAGGCCGTCGCCCACCTTGATTCCCTTCAGGGTCTCGACGAAGGTGTCCAGGAAGGAGGCGTAGACCTTTTCGTGCACGTAGAAGCGAGTGGGGGATACGCATACCTGGCCGGCGTTGCGGATCTTGAACTTCGCCAACTGCTTGGCTGCCTTCTGTACGTCGGCGTCTTCGAAGACGATGACGGGGGAATGGCCCCCCAACTCCATGGTGATGCGCTTCATGTGTGCACCGGCCAGCGCGGCCAGTTGCTTGCCCACCGGCACGGAGCCGGTGAACGAAACCTTGCGCACGATCGGCGAACGGATCAGGTAGTCGGAAACCTCGGCCGGGACACCCCAGACGATATTCAGTACGCCCGGAGGCAGGCCGGCGTCGTGAAACATGCGCGCGATGGCGAGCACGGCGCTCGGTGCGTCTTCCGGCCCTTTCAGAATGATGGTGCAACCGGCACCCACTGCCGCGCAGACCTTGCGGATGGCCTGGTTGAAGGGGAAGTTCCACGGCGTGAACGCCGCGCATACGCCCACCGGCTCGCGAACCACATATTGGTGTACTTGGGGACTGCGCGCCGGGATCACCCGGCCGTAGATGCGGCGGCATTCCTCGGCATGCCAGTCGGCATGGTCGGCACAGGTGATGATCTCGCCCACGGCTTCTGCCAGCGGCTTGCCCTGATCGAGCGTCATGTGGCGGCCGATTTCCTGCGCACGCTCACGGCTCAACTGCGCAACCTTGCGCAGGATCTCGGAGCGCTGCATGGGCGAGCTGTCGCGCCAGCTTTCAAATGCGCGCGCCGCTGCAGCCAGCGCGCGATCCAGGTCCGCTTGCGAGGCATGCGGCACATGGCCCAGCACTTCATGGTTGGCGGGATTGATGATTTCTTCCGTCTTGCGGCCCTCGCCGCTGAGGAATTCACCATCGATATACAGGAAGGGAGTCTCGTACATGTCTTATAGGAATGGAAGGTGTGAAAAGTCCACCCATAGGCAGGGGGATCTTTTGCTTATAGCACGGGTGTCCACCGCACAGGCCGTCAAATCCCCGGCGTTCACCCTATGCTGCGTCTGTTGCAATTTGCAGTGTGCACACAACAAGGGAATACAGAGAATGGTCAAACAATGTGAACGCCGCACTGCAATTTATTGATACGTCATATACCTGCTGATAAACTTTGTCTTGAAAGCATTACAGCAGAATATTTAAGAGTGCTTTCCGGACGCAAGGTCATGCTTCAAGAATACGGGCCAGAAGCTCGTAGCTCCGCCTTGCCAGACGGCGTCCCCTCTATGGAATACCGTTAGCCTCCTGCGCAGTTCCGGCGTGCCGAACGCCGCAACACCATGATGCGGGCGCCTGCCTGAGCGCCGCCCCTTTCCTTCATACCTACCATCCAAACTCCATCGGCCTTCGCTCCGCAGAAGGGGTTATGCCGTATGTCGGGTCCCTGTACCCGTTAGTTCCCAGGAGATGTTGCTGTGGCTTATAGAACAAAAATTTTCACTGCATTGTCGTCGGTGGCCGCCTGCGGTGCGATGATCGCGTCGCCCGCATGGTCGC
>JAJUGH010000158.1 GCA_029268265.1 Alcaligenaceae bacterium
CGTATTGTTGTGGCTCATTCTCGCCTCCACAGCGATGATGGTGCTCAGCGCCATCGCGCCCAATTTCCCGCTTTTCTTCTTGGGCCGTTCAGCAGCAGGCATCACCGAATTCGCCATGGTGCCGCTCGTCTATTCCATGATTCCAGACCTGGCACCCGAAAGACACCGCGTGCTGGCCAATCTCGGCTTCGCAGCGTTGATGGCGATTGGCGCCAGTGGCGGATTCTACTTTGCCGGCACGCTGCTTTCCGTGGCCGAACAGCTGCCGCTGGATATTGAGCCGTGGCGCAAAGCGTTTCTGCTGCTTTCGTTTGCCGGCATACCGCTGCTGGCCGGGTGCCTCTTCACTGTCAATCCGCCCCGCAATCTGAACGAGGCCGACACAGCCGCACACGGATCACTACGCCACTTTTTGTGGGAACGGCGGCAGACCGTAGCTTATTTCGTGGGAACCGCGGGCTTTCTGGTGCTAGCCGTCCAGGCACTCAACCATCTTGTCTCACTGGCACTCGAACGCCGCTTTGATGCCCTGCCTGATCAGGTGGGCCAGCCCATGGGGATGATTGTGCTCCTGAGCTCCATGGGATGCCTTCCGATTGCATGGTTACTGGACCGTCTGCTGTCGCGGCGGTGGCATCGTGCGGCGCGCCCCATGATCATGGCCGCTTGCGCGTTACCCGCCGCCGTCACGGTATCGCTGCTTACTACAGCCACCACCCTGGGTTCCGCCCTATGGGCGGTGGGCGTCACCCTTTTTCTCACCAGTTCCGCGAACGCTCTGGTTCCCACCATTCTGCAGGACCTGACCCCCGCCACACTGAGAGCCCGCTGCTTTGCCGTCTGGAGCTTGGTGGTTTCCGTGTTCGGAGCGACCGGGCCCGTGGTGGCCGGAGCCCTCTCCAGCACTGTGCTGACCGGTAGCATGATCGAAGCCATCACCTTCACCGCCGTCCCGGCACTGCTGGTATCCGCCTACTGCGGGTTGCGCTCATTCCTGCTGGCCGGCAGCCGATCTCACGCAGTGGCGGGCGAAGGCCCACAGTAAGGCTGCCTGAAGGAACTCACTATCCCGGTCATCACTTTGCTGATGTCCGCTTTCCGTATCGAGCACGAGTACGGCAGGGTTTTTTGCCGTCGAATGATGGCGAATGTTGGCGATCAGCTTTGCGGGCTCCCAGTACGGAACGCGATCATCCTTCAGCCCGGCGGTGCATAACACCGGCGGGTAGGCAGCTGCCCGAACGTTCTCATAGGGCGAGATGCGCGCCATATGGTCATAGGCGTCGGGGTCGGACAGTGGGTCGCCCCAGTCGGGGCGCAGCAGCGGCACGAGCGGGTGATCCGCATCGCTCATGGTGTTGAGCATGTCCACGAAGGGAACCTGGGCGATGACCCCTGCCCAGAGATCCGGTGCCTGGTTCATCGCCCCGCAAACGAGCAGGCCACCCGCCGACACGCCATGGGCCACGATCTGGCCAGGTGATGCATAGCCGTTGTCCAGAAGATGCCGCGCGCACGCGATGAAATCGGCCATGGAGTTACGCTTCTTCTCGCGGCAACCGTCCTGATACCAATGCCAGCCCTTCTCCGAACCGCCGCGCACGTGCGCGATGGCGTAGCGGAAACCGGCATCCACCAGTACCGTGGCCGGAAGCGAAAACACCGGCTCAAACGGGACGCCGTAGGCGCCATAGCCGGCGAGCAGCAAGGGTGCCGCGGTGTCTTGCGGCAGATCCCGACGAGACAGTACGGTGATCGGCACCGTTGCGCCATCCGGCGCTCGCGCCTGCAGGCGCTCCACCCGATAAGCGGCTGAATCGAAGTCACTCAGCGTTGTGTGCCCCACCACTTCGCACGTTCCGTCAGCCAGCCGAACGTCGATCCAACGCGCAGGCGTTGACGGCGTCTGGTGCACGACGCGAACGCGTTCGGCGTCGTAATGCTGGCCCGGCGCCAATTCAATCGCGTAGGCCGGGTCGTCGAAAGCAATGGCGTTCTCCCGGCCATCCGGATACATCAGCACGACCTGAGGCATGCCGTCCACGCGCTCCACACGGAGCAGAGCTTGCGCAAACGGCCGGACGGAGACGATGAACCGACCGGCACGGTGCGGCACCCATTCTCGGCGCTCCGTGAAGTTCCTGGGCTCGATCTCCACCAGCTTGCGATCGTCCGCGCCAGCTGCATTGGTCAGCACGATAAGCGTATCGTTCCATTCGTCCACCTCATAGCGGACCCCGCGGCGGCGCGGCCATACCAAGCGCGGAAAAGTGGTTTCCGCGTCGGCCGCAATCAGGTGCACCTCGCTAACATCAGGCCCGATCAGGCTCAAGGCCACGAACCCGTTCGCCGCCGTGCGTGCGATCTGCATGAACAGCGCGGGATCCTGTTCCTCATACACCAGCACCGCCTCACCGCCTTCAACAGGCGTGCGATACAGGCGTGTCGGGCGGCTGTGCTCATCGCGCCAGATCCAGAACAGATAGCGCCCGGACGGAGAAAACGTAAAGCCACCGTACCCGAAGGCATCGGTGTCGACCACCGTTCGGAGTACGCCCGTATCAATATCCAGCACGCACAGGCGGTGACGATCATCACCCCGTATATCTTCCGCCCAGGCGAAGTAGCGATCGTCCGGGCTGGGCTGATGGCCCGTGGCCCGGTAATAGGCATGGCCTTCAGCCCGCTCCGCCTCGTTGACCAGCGGCTGCACGGGGCCGTCCGGTGCCAAGCGCGAAAACACGCGATGCACCTGACCCGCCGGCCACTGCGCGTCGTAATACCAGCCATCAGACAGGGAAGGCAGCGGCTCGCTGCTGCGCAACGCCCGCTTCGTCAGGCGCTCGTAGAAGAAGTCCACATCGGCGTCCAGCGGCTCCAGCACGTGGCGCGCGTAGTCCATTTCCGCCGCCAGGTGCTCACGCAGGCGGGATGGCAAGCTGTCCCACGTACGCGCGCCCGAAACGGGAATGAACTTCATCCAGGCGTAGGGGTCGACACGCACCCGCCCTAGCTGCTCGCTGCGGTGATCCTCACGCGGCGCCACCGGCGGGTCGACGTCTGGCCAATAAGCAGAACACTTGGGGGAAGTTTCGAGCGACATGGTGGAAAGTTGCAACCTCAAGTTGTGGCGGGCGGCACACGCGCGGCCTGGCTCGCAGGCACATTCTATGATGCGTCCGGCTGCGGCGGCACCGGTCTGACACGCATCATTCGGCCGGTCCGCGCCGCTCCGTCGCTACGCGTCATTCCATAGGGACGCGTCATTCCATAGGGACGCATCATTCCATAGGGGAGCATCATTCCGCTCCTTGTGGAGGGCCGCGCCTTGCCACCAGGAATGCCAACACGAGCAACCCAACGCCGGCGCAGGCATAAATCAGTCGGTCCGAAACGTTATCGGCCATCCAGGCCGCCCCTGACACGCCCAGTGATTGTCCAATGAACAGAAAGCACGCAAACAGCGACATGGCCGCCCCACGCGCCGCCGGGGCCATCTGGGTGGCATTGGTTTGCAGCGTATTGTGCAGGCAATAGAAGCCGAAGCCTGCAATCAGACAGGCGGCGGGGGTCCAGGCGAGCAGCGGCACATAGGCAAGAGACACGAAACCGACCAGCAGCAAAGCGCCCCCCAGGCGGGCGAGTCCCGACTCTCCCAGCCGGCCCAGCAGCCGCGCTGCCACGCGCGTATAGAAGAAACCACCCAAGCCATAGAACGCTGCAATCCCTCCCGCCATGGAAAGCGATACTTCATGTTGTCGCTGCAACAAGCTCGGAATGAAGGCGATGGCCCCGAAGGCGAGCGCGCCTTCGAACATCACGACGGTCAATATCCAGCGGCTGCGCGGCGCCACCACAATGGAACGTAATGGAAGGCGTGGCTTTCCGGTTGCGATCACAGGCGGCGAGTCGCTCCGAATGGCGCGCATCAGCAGCCCGCCCGCCATCAGGAACAGCAGCGACAGCATGAAAAAGACGGGCCGCCACCCTGCTTGCTCGGCAATGAGTCCGCTTAACCACTGCCCCGCCAGCATCCCCATCACGCCCGCACTGACCAGGCGCGCCAGCGCGGCTTGGCGTTCGGAATAAGCCACGTTGTCGCCAATCCACGCCAGCGCCAACGGGAAGATGCCGGCCGCACATGCTCCAGACACGACGCGCGCAGCCACCAGCCAGTCCAGAGTCGGTGAAAACACCGCCATGCCGTTGCCCACGACACACGCCAGCGCGCAAATCGCGATGACGCGAAGCTTGCCGTAGCGATCACCGAGCGGTCCGAAAAACAGCTGGAAGACGCCATAGGCGATGGCAAAGACGAAAATCACCCGCGCGGCCTGGCCCAGGCTTACGGAAAAGTCCTCTGCCAGTACGGGCAGCAGCGTGTCGCACGCCCGCAGCGAGGCCATGCTGGCGAAGCAGCAGGCCCCGAGCAACTGAGGAACACCGGCCGGAATGCCCGCCGTCGCGGCTTTCGAAGTTTGAGACATGTGCACCTATTGCGCCGCAGCGACCATTTCTTCCAGCTCTTCCTGTCCCAGGAAACCGCCGCTTTGACGCCGCCACAGCTGGGCATAGACGCCATTCTTCTCCAACAGGTCGGCATGACTGCCTTCCTCGATAATGCGCCCCCGATCCATGACGATCAGGCGATCCATGGCAGCGATGGTGGAAAGCCGATGCGCAATCGCAATTACCGTCTTGCCTTCCATCATCTCATCGAGGCTTTCCTGGATGGCCGCTTCCACCTCCGAATCGAGCGCACTGGTCGCCTCATCGAGCAGCAAAATGGGCGCGTTCTTCAGCATGACGCGCGCAATGGCGATACGCTGCCGCTGGCCTCCGGAAAGCTTGACGCCGCGCTCGCCGACGAGCGTGTCGTAACCGCTGCGACCTTGCCGGTCGGTGAGTTCCCCGATGAATTCGTCAGCATGCGCGCGCGCCGCGGCCGCCAGCACGTCCTCTCGGCTGGCATCGGGCCGACCATAAGCAATGTTGTCGTAGATCGAACGGTGCAGCAGCGAAGTGTCCTGTGTCACCATGCCGATGGCGCGCCGCAAGCTTTCCTGCGTCACCTTGGCGATGTCCTGGCCGTCTATGCAGATGCGCCCGGAGTCCACATCGTAAAAACGCAGCAGCAGGCTGATCAAAGTCGATTTGCCGGCGCCGGACCGCCCGACCAGGCCGATTTTCTCGCCGGGCTTGACCGTAAGATTCAAGCCATCGAAAACCTGGCGTTCGCCGTTGTAATTGAAGCTGACCTGCTCGAACTTCACTTCCCCACGGGTCACTTCAAGCGACGGCGCTCCGGGTGCATCCTCGACTTTCGCCGGTCGGGTAAGCGTGGCGATACCGTCCTGCACCGTTCCAATGCTCTCGAACAGCGACGCCATCTGCCACATGATCCAGTGCGACATGCCGTTCACCCGCAATGCCATGGCCGTGACCGCCGCCACGGCGCCGGTTCCCACTTGCCCCGCCTGCCACAACCACAGTGCGTAACCGCCCGCGGACAGAATCAGCCCCGCCACCAATGCCTGATTCACGATCTCAAAGCGGCTCACCAGCCGCATCTGCCGATATCCCGTTTCCTTGAAGTCTTCCATCGCTGCGCGCGCAAAATGGGCCTCGCGCCGGGTATGCGAGAAGAGCTTGACAGTGGTGATGTTGGAATAGGCGTCGGTCACGCGTCCGGTCATCGAGGATCGGGCATGTGCCTGCTCCTGCCCTACCTTGCCGAGCCTCGGCACGAAGTAAGCCATGGCTCCCCCGAACAGCAGGATCCAGCCGATAAAGGGCAGCATCAGGCGCGGATCGAACCCCCCGGCCAACGCAACGATGGTAATGAAGTACACGCCGATGCCCAGCACGACTTCAATGAAAACGAAGAGAACCTCGCGCACCGCCAGAGCGGTCTGCATGACCTTGGTCGTGACGCGCCCGGCGAACTCATCCGAAAAGAAGGAAAGACTTTGCCGCAGCATCAGCCGGTGGAAATCCCAGCGCAGACGCAATGGGAAATTGATGGCAAGCGCCTGATGCTGCACCATGGTCTGCAA
>JAJUGH010000159.1 GCA_029268265.1 Alcaligenaceae bacterium
GAATGATGGCGATTTCGCCCAGGCCTTCGGCGCCGTCATCGGTACGGACCCGCACGATCACCTGGCTGTGGCGGTCGATGGTCGCCATCGACAACTTGTGCGGCCGGGCGACCGGCAGATCAACGACATACGTCTCGATTGCCGAAATCTTCATGGAGCCTCCGGCAGGAAGCATCGGCCGTCCACATAGGCCTTGCGCCATCGCGTGATACGGACCTCGGCGAACAGGTCGCCCTGATGAAAGGGATCCGCTTCGATGAATGCCCGGGCGTCGTCGTAGTCGTCGGCCGTGATGATGTACACACCGCCCCCGAGATCCTTCCCGTCTTCCGCCAGCTTCGCACCGCATGCCAGCAGGCGATGCGCGTTTTCCTGAAGAAAGTCCAGATGAGCGGCGCGCAGCTCCTGGCGCCGTGCCTGGTGATCAGGCTTGTCAAACGTTTCGATGAAGTACGTCATGTTCGTTCCTTGATTCAATCCAGCGCGCCTTCCAATCCGGCAATGCGCAGCAAGGTTCTGTGGCTCTCGAGCTGATCCTTCACGAGCTCACGCAGCTCCCCAGGCGTGGAAGGCGTCAGCATGAAATCCTGAGCCTGCATGAACTTCTTCACTTCCGGCTTGGCCATCGCCTTCGCGAAAGCGTCGTTCACTTTCTCCACGACATCAGCGGGCAGCTGCGCGGGACCGAACAGGCCCAGCCATGGAGCAATGGGGAAGTCCGGAACACCGGCTTCGGCCATCGTGGGTACGTCCGGCGCATTGGGGCTACGTTCCGGCAACACGGTGGCGTGTACCTTGAATTTGCCGTCCTTCACGTGAGGCATACCGGTGCCGGCGGTGGCTACGATGGCGTCGATATGGCCGCCCAGCATGTCCGTGATCGCGGGCGGCTCGCCGCCGTATGGCACGTTCAGAATGTCCAGTTCATGCGCATTGGCGATATGCGCGAACGACAACAGACCGGTGATGTTTCCCGAGCCATACGTCATCGTGTCGGGATTCTTCTTCACGTGAGAGACGAATTCCTGCAGGTTGTCGCCCGGCGTCTCCGTACGCGTGTACAGGAAGAACGAATAGCGACCGATATCCGTGATTGGCGTGAAGTCGGTCGCGGGGTCGTACGGTGCGCGCTTGCGCATCACCGGCACACCGGACATCGGGCTGTTGGTTGCAATCAGCAAGGTGTAGCCGTCGGGCGCCGAACGCTGCACTTCCTGTGCTGCGATGGCGCCGTCCGCGCCGGGCTTGTTATGAATAACGATCGGCTGGCCCAGGACTTCGCTGGCTTCCTGCGCCAGGGTCCGAGCAATGACATCCGTGGAGGAGCCGGCCGGGAAGTGAACCAGCAGCTTGATCGGCTTCTCGGGATAGGCGGCAAGTGCCGTGGTGGACATGGCCATCGCGGCACACAACAGAGCCGCACGACGAACGAATGCTTTCATTGATGAGTCTCCTTTAATCAGCGGTTTCAAAAATTATAGGTAGGGCGATTACATGCGTATAATGATTTAAAAAGCTCCAAACGTTCGTTTTTATCGATAGGTTTACCGGCATGGAAATGCGGCAGTTGCGGTATTTTTTGGAAGTCGCGCGTCTCGAACATGTCACGCGTGCGGCGGCCACCCTGCATGTCACGCAATCGACACTCTCACATCAGTTGCGCCAGCTGGAAGAGGAGCTGGGCACTCCCCTGTTCGACCGCGTCGGCCGCCAGATCCAGCTCACGCAGGCAGGCAGGCTCTTCGCAAAATTCGCTGCAAGAGCATTGCGCGATATCGAGGATGGGCAATTGGCATTGCAGTCACTTAACGGCCTGCAAAGCGGAAACCTGCGTGTCGGCGTGATCACCACCTATACGCACGCGCTGCTCCCCCAGGCCATACTCGCGTTCAACAGCCGATACCCCGGCATTCACCTGCAGATTGAAGACATGCCTGCCACGCGTATCGCTGACCAGGTCATGAGCGGCGCTCTGGATCTGGGGCTCGCCTTCACCGTGGCCGAGTCGCCGGGTCTCGAAGCCGAGCCGCTGTTTTCAGAGCGGCTTGTACTGCTGGTGGGTCCCAATCATCCGCTGGCGGAGCGCAAATCGGTTCAGGGCAAAGATTTGGCCACGCTGGATATGGCGCTCCAGTCCAAGCAATACGCCTCGCGCCAATTGATTGATCGGGACCTCATCCGTTACTTCCGAGGCAATGTGCGCATCGAGCTGGATTCGGTGCAAACGATGCAAATGATCGTGGCCCAGTCCAACCTTGCCTGCATCCTGTTCGAAGGCGCTGTGCTGCCTTTGCCCGGCCTGCGCGCCATCCCCATTACTTCGCCGAAAGTGGTACGAACCGCCGCCCTGTTATGGGCTCGCGACCGGTTCCGCTCCGCCGCCTCGGAAGAGTTTGCGCGAGAAGTCAGAAAGAGCGTGGCCGAACGCGGCGCTCCGCTCATGCAATGAACTCCAGGGCCCGCCGGGTCGCCACTTTAACGTCCCCATTTTGTTTTGTTGAAGAAGGATTAACAGCATGAACCACCCTAGCATCACCATGAACCACGTAACGAGCGGCGACGCGAAGATCGCCTGGCGCAGCGACGGCGACCCGAGCCGCCCCGCCCTGTTCCTGTGCAACTCCATCGGCACGGACCATTCCGTTTGGGACATCGTAATCCCGCAGCTGACCACGTGCTTCCATGTGATTCGCATGGATACTCGCGGCCATGGCGCCTCGGATGCGCCCGCGGCCGACTACAACCTGGATCAACTTGCCGACGATATCGACGCGGTGGCCACGGCGGCCGGGCTGCAACAATTCGACCTGTGCGGCGTATCGCTGGGCGCGATGATGGCCATGAGCTATGCCGTGCGGCGCCCTGCCCGTCTTCGTAAGCTGGTTCTTTGCAACACGTCCACCAATATGGACCCCGCCGCATGGCAGCAGCGTATGGACACGGTGAAATCCAAGGGCATGGCCGAGATCGCCGACATGGCCATGGCGCGGTTCTTCACACCTGAGTTCGTGGAGCAGAACGGTGCCGACTTCCAGCGCGTGCGCGAGCGCTTTCTTGCCATGTCGCCAGAGGGCTACGCCGGCTGCTGCGCGGCAATCCGCGACATGGCGCTCACCGAACGCCTGTCCCAGATTCAGGTACCTACGCTTGTGCTGACGGGTGCGCGCGACGTCTCCACGCCGCACGAGGCCGGTCTGGCGATCCAGTCGCGGATCCCGGGGGCGCAAATCCGCCAGTTGCCCGCCGCGCACATTCCGGCCAACGAAGTCCCCGAAGCATTCTGCGAAGCGCTGTTTGAGTTCCTCTCGGCGTAGTTCAGCCCGGCATACGCATTGCAGACCGATCATCGGGCGCCCGACACCGACGGGCGCAATCGCAATGCGGAGGTAAAGATGGGTACGAATGACAAAGGTGAATCTTCCAACCTGAAAGACCCGGCTCGCCAGACCGACGACCTTCACCAGGGGAAGTCACCGTCCGAGACGGACAACATGCAGCGGGAAGCCGAGCGCAACAAGGCCACGCAATTTGATGGCGATCCCAATGTGCAGCAGGCGCCCGAAACGCCGCTGGGCCCCAAGGATGACACGCCCTGGAAGATTCCGAAGAAGGGCTGATAGACCGGGAAAGTGCGTGAAGGACGCATAATGACGGGAACCGGCCGGTGCCTTTATCGGGCACCGGCCGCGCCCCGCCTCGTTATTCTGTCTTTCATGGAGAATTGCATTGTCGGTCTCGTCCAATCACCAGGTAGTCCTCAAGAGCCGCCCTGTCGGCGTTCCCCAAGCCCACCATTTCGAGATCCGCGAGGCGGATGTCCCCGATCTGCGTGACGGCGAATTCCTTGTAAGGAATGAGTTCCTTTCCGTCGACCCCGCGATGCGGGGGTGGGTGAATGCAGCCGCCAATTATTCGCAGCCCGTGCAGGTGGGCGAGGTCATGAGGGCGTTCGCCGCCGGACGCGTCGTGACATCCCGCCATCCCGACTATCCGGAAGGGACCGCAGTGATGGGCTTGCTGGGCTGGCAGGAGTTTGCCGTCAGCGATGGCAGCAATATCCGGCGCAAAATCAAGGAGACCGACCTTTCACTCTCCCTGTCGCTAGGCGTTCTGGGTTTGAACGGCATCACCGCGTACTTCGGCCTGACCGCAGCCGGAGAGCCTCAGCAGGGAGAAACCGTGGTTGTCTCCACCGCTGCCGGCGCGGTGGGTTCCATCGTGGGCCAGCTTGCCCGCCTTCATGGCTGCCGTACGGTCGGAATCACCGGTGGCGAAACCAAGCGCCGCCTGTGCCTGGACGAGTTCGGCTACGATGCTGCCATCGATTATCGCGAACCGGGGCTTGAGGCGGCGTTGCGAGAAGCCTGCCCGGACGGTGTGGACGTGTACTTCGACAACACATCAGGGCCGATCAGCGACACGGTGCTGCCGATGATCAACCGCCACGCTCGCATCGTCATTTGCGGGACGGCGTCGATCCAGAACTGGGATCCGTGGCCGCAAGGTCCTCGCGTGGACAGGCTGTTATTGAACAAGTCGGCCCGTATGATGGGCTTTTTGGCATTCGACTACGAGCACCGCTACGAAGAAGCGATCGCTTTCCTGGCGCCACTGGTGCGTGAAGGCAAGCTGCACTTCCGCGAAGAGATTCTTGATGGCCTCGAAGCCGCACCCGGCTCCATTGCCGATCTCTATGAGAGTCGCAATCTGGGTAAGCGACTGATACGGCTAATTTAAAAAGTCGCGCACGCTCTCCCCCACCCATGCCCCTTGGGCCAGGCAGGCGGTGAGCAGATAGCCGCCGGTGGGCGCCTCCCAGTCCAGCATTTCACCGGCCACAAATACACCGGGCACCGCCTGCAGCATGAGCCGTTCGTCCACAGCATCAAAGCGGACGCCGCCGGCGGTGCTGATGGCCTCGGCAAGCGGCCGGGTCTCCCGAACGGTGACGGGCAATGCCTTGACTGCGTCGGCCAGGCGGGCGGGATCGGTATACGCTTCCTTACCGACGGCCTCACGCAGCAGCGCTGCCTTGATTCCCTTGAGGCCGATGCGGCTCTGCAGATGACTGGACATGGATCGCGCGCCACGGGGAGACGCCAGTTCCGCGCTTACCCGTTCCAGGCTACGGCCGGGGACCAGGTCGAGAAAGAAGGTGGCGTTGCCCTGTTCGGCGATCGCCTCGCGCAGCCTGCGAGAAAACGCGTACACGAGGCTGCCTTCCACACCATAGCGGGTGACGACCAGCTCGCCTTGCCTCGTTTCGGTATTCCCCTGAAGGTCCGTGAATCGCAGTGCGACGGATTTGAGCTGCGTCCCCGCGAACTTGTCCTGCAAGTGCGTGCTCCACGCAACGTCGAAGCCGCAGTTGGCGCTCTGCAGCGGCGCAATGGGGACGCCTCGTTGCTCAAGCAACGGCACCCATGCTGCATCGGAACCCAGCTTCGGCCAGCTACCACCGCCCAAGGCAAGAACGGTCGCCGCAGGGTCGAGGAGCACCTCACCATCCGGTGCCGTCAGCCGAAGACGACCCTGCTCATCCCACCCCAGCCACCGATGTCGCAACCGAAACCCCACGCCCCCGGCCTGCAGCCGCTGCGCCCAGGCTCGCAGCAATGGAGCGGCCTTCATCCCGACGGGAAACACCCGGCCAGAGGAGCCGACAAACGTTTCGATGCCCAGGTCGGCCGCCCATTTACGCACCGCCTCCGGCCCGAAAGCGTCCAGCATGGGCTGCAACTGCGCCCGGCGATCCTCGAAACGCGAGCAGAACCGATCGTAGTCTTCGCCATGCGTCAGGTTCAGCCCTCCGATGCCGGCCCGCAGGAACTTGCGGCCGAGCGAGGGGCGCGATTCGTACACGACTACGGGAATGCCGCCAGCCGCGATTCGTTCGGCCGCCATCAGACCGGCGGGCCCTCCGCCAATGACGGCGACATGCCTGGAAGGCGTTGGAGACATGGCGGGAATTCCTGAAGCTTGGGGGAGCCAATCATAATGCAAGGGGCCGGCCGGGGTATGCTTGGTC
>JAJUGH010000160.1 GCA_029268265.1 Alcaligenaceae bacterium
CCTGTAGACATGTGGTTCGGGAAGCGCGACTGGTGTTGCCGGCCTCTTTATTTATTCGACGCAAATCAGTGTATCACGAATGATTTGAGCTCGAATGATTTGGATGTGTCGGTATGAGACGAAATGTTTTACGGTGGGAGGGTCGATATTCCCGCCACTTTGGAAGATCAAGCCATGCGTCTAGGTAATTCGCGCGAGAGTCGTAATGTGGAAGATCGCCGTGGCAGGCGGATGCATATTGGCGGGCGTGGGAAAATCGGCCTCGGCACGATCATATTGGCACTCGTCGCGGCGTACTTTGGCGTCGATCCCAGCTTCCTGCTTCAGGATACCGGACCGACGGGTGGGACGACCTATCAGGAGGGCCCGCCGCCTGCGGCCACACCTGAGTCGCAGTTTGCTTCCCGAGTGTTGGCCGATACGGAAGATACCTGGGCCAGCCTGTTTGAAGGCGGCGGCCAAGGCGCTTATCGGCCGCCCACTCTGGTGCTTTTCAGTGATGCCACACCGACCGCCTGCGGCACCGGTCAGTCGGCGATGGGGCCGTTCTATTGCCCGGCGGATCGAAAGATCTATCTGGACCTGGGTTTCTTCAAGCAGCTGGAACAAGATCTGGATTCGCCGGGCGACTTCGCGCAAGCCTACGTTATCGCGCACGAGGTCGCTCACCATGTGCAGAACGAGCTGGGCATCATGGCGCAAGTCGACCAATTACGGCGGCAAGTCGATCAGACGATGGCGAATCAGATCAGCGTGAGGGTGGAGCTGCAGGCCGATTGTCTGGCCGGGGTGTGGGCACACCATTCCCATAGCCAGCGCAATACGCTGGAAGAGGGCGACATCGAGGAAGGCCTGAACGCCGCCAGCGCCATTGGCGATGATCGCCTTCAAAGCAGAAGCCAGGGTTATATCGTGCCGGATTCCTTCACCCATGGCAGTTCGGCGCAGCGCGTCAGCTGGTTTACCCGGGGCCTGAAGAGCGGGGATCCGGAGCAGTGCGACACCTTTTCGCAATAGAAGCTACAGCGTCAGCCGGCCAGTAATTGTCACCATTGCTTGTGCGCGCGGCGTAACGTCGCCCATAATCGCGGCGTGAAATTGCTGCGAACCCATTTTTCGTTGGCGAACCTGCAGGTGTTCGTCGCCGTTGCGCGCCTCGGGAGCTTTACCCGTGCCGCTGAGCACATCCACCTCACTCAAAGCGCGGTGAGCAAACAGGTGGCGGCGCTGGAAGAGGCGTTGGGGATCTCCCTGTTCGTGCGTGCGGGTGGTGTGCGTTTGACGCCTGCCGGCCACGATTTCCTTGAAAAAATCGAGCCCGCGTTGGGCCAGATCGCCCGGGCCGTGGAATCGCTCGAGCGGGCCGACGAAGAGGCGGCTGTAGTCAGTTTGCTGGCGCCTCCTGCGGTTCTGCAGTTCTGGCTGATCTCGCTCATGCCGGAGTTCGTCAATGCTCATCCCGAGATCGATCTGCGCCTTTCGCCACGGCTCATGAGCAATGCTTCAGCCAGGCTCGATGTGGATGCGGAAATTCGTTTCGGTACGGGAGCGTGGCAAGGCGTGCGGGCACGCTATCTGTTTGGTCGGGAAATGTGTGTGGTGGCTGGGCCGGCCTGGCTGGATCGCCATCCATTGCGCCACCCGGCGGATTTAGCTGACTTGAGGGTGTTCGGCCACAGCCTGTACCCCAGCGCCTGGGCAGAATGGTGCCACGCCATGGGAGCGCCTGCCATGCCGCGCGATATGCAGGCGTACGACCATTATTCCGTCATGATCGAGGCCGTCATGGCCGGCCTGGGTGTCGGTATCGTGCCGCGCCTGCTGGTTCGCAAGTATCTGGCAAGCGGCGCAGTGGTGGCCCCCTTCAACGAGGTCATGCTTGGCTCTAGCGGCTTTTACCTGGTCCTCTGCGACCATGACTGGGGCAATCGCCATGTGAAGACGGTTGGCGACTGGATCCATGACCAAGCTGAGACCCTATCAAAGCAATGGCTGGAGTCCGTGAGCCGGACCGTGCGTTATATCAGGAGCTGACCGCCTCGATCGCCATCAAATGCCGGCAAGCCGTGTCAACGTGGCGACGCGCCTCCTGGCTGGCGGTCAGCATGCGGGCAAAGCCATGAATCATCCCGCTTGCCCGAAGATGGCGTACCGGCACCCCTTGTGCAGAAAGTATCCGCGCGAAGTCGTCGCCCTCATCGCGAAGAATGTCATGTTCCGCCGTCATGAGCACACAGGGGGGTAACGAGGCCAGGTCTGGCCAGAGACGAAGGTCCAGTCGCTGGTCGGCTATTGGCTCTTGTTGCGCGCCCGCATAACTCGCCCAGAAGGTGTTCATCGACTCAGCGGTAAGGCCGGGACCATTTCGGTAGAGCTTGGCGCTAGCGGTCGAGAGGCGGGGCGCCACAGGCGGATAGAAGAGCAGTAGGCGCTCACAGGTCGGGAATCCGTTCCGATGCATGAGCATGGTAGTGCTCACCGCCATATGCGCGCCGGCGCTGTCCCCGCCCATTGCCCAGTCAGCCGTATCCGGAATACCGAAGCGCTGCCGGTGGTCCAGCATCCATAGCGTGGCGGCCAGCGCATCATCGTTGGCAGCAGGGAAGGGGTGTTCCGGCGCGAGGCGGTATTCCACGCTCACCACCACGTAGTTGGTGAGCTCGGCAATGTGAGCGCAGAGCGAATCGTGCGTTGCAATGCTGCCGGTGACCCATCCTCCCCCATGGAAATACATCATGAGGCGCTGTCCCGAGGTATCGCCGCGGCGGCGATACAGCCGGATCGGCAGATCGTGCCAGGGCCCCGGCACGACCGCATCCTGGACGTCGATGCACGGCGGCCGCCGTGCAATGCTCGCTGCACCTCGGTCGCTTACCAGCCGTCTAAGCTGGAAGCCGGAATATCCCTCCAGTGTCAGCTGACGCTGAAGGCGCTGTACGTCTTCAAGATGCCGCAGCAGCTCCGGATCGATGTAGGAGCCGCCAAGGGATACCTGAATGCCGGGCATTGAAACGTGGGCTCCAATCATGCTCAGTCGTTGGCACGAATGTTCTGTGCCCGGATGATGTCACCCCACTTCACGGTCTCGTTCTGGACGAACGTGGCGAATTCCTGCGTCATCATGCCGCCTACGCTTACTCCTTCGCTGGCGAAGCGTTTGCGCAAGGCCTCGTCCTGTAGCGCCTCGGACAGGACGGCGGCCATCCGTTGGACCGTTGCATCTGAAACGCCGGCGGGTGCGAATAGTCCAAACCAGTTGATCACTTCGAATCCTTCCACGCCGCTTTCTGCGACCGTGGGCACATCGGGCAAGACGGGGTTACGGGAAGCCCCAGTGGTGGCAATTACTTTGTACTTATCGCCCCGCACCAGCGGCAGCGCGGAGCTGGGATTCTCGAAGATGCCGGTGACCAGGCCGCTCACCACATCGGCTGTATGGGCCGAGCCGCCCTTGTAGGGTACGTGCGTGATGGGTGCCGACATCCGCGAGGCCAGCAATTCCATGGACATATGGCTGAGCGTGCCCTTACCGCCAGAAGCCAGGGTGATGTTTTCGCCTGCCTTTGCCGCTTCGACAAGCTCCATGACGGAGCCGTACGGTTGTTCCTTTCCCATCACAAGCAATAAGGGATTGGATACGACCAGACCCAGCGGGATGAAGTCTTTTGCCGTGTCGTAGCGCAAATCATCGAACAGGGAATTGTTGACGGCAAAGCCGCCGCCGGCCAGCAAGAGTATGTGATCGTTGCCTTGTTCCCGGCTTACCGCTTCCGTGCCGATGCGTGTATCGGCGCCGGGGCGGTTTTCGATGATGAAACTCTGACCAGTGAGCTCCGCCATTTTCTGGCCCACCGATCGTGCCGAAATGTCGGCGATACCGCCCGGGGCGTAGGGCACCACGATGCGTACCGGCTTGGATGGCCAGGCCTCCGTTTGCGCGGCGGCGCTTGTCGTTCCAAGCATCGCGGCGACGCCCAAGGCGGGAAGAAGCTTACGTAGACGGCGAGCCCAAAGGCGGGTGCGTGCATCCGGGCGGGTGGCCTGTTGCATTGAAGTCTCCTCATTTTCGGTATGCACCGACTATAGGAAGAGACAGGCCCCCGCAGTTTGAATTGTTTTCATACAGATTCCGGTTTCGAATGGCGCGCAGAGTATGGAATGGACGCTGGCGCGATGGGCTCAGCCGCCGCCCTTCGATTCGTCACTTTCCGGACTGGTAGAGGCGCCACCCGCATCTTCCGCTGCAGGGTGCCCCGCACGCGTGTACGGCCCGCTGCGGCTTTCCATGTCTTCATCTACTTCCCGTGCCAGACTGTCCTGCGGTTCGTCACCGCGGCCGGCGCCACTGAATACATAACCATCGGGCCGGTCGCTCGCCTCTACGCGCTCGTCCATCTCGCCGCCGCCGTGGCCGGCGGCCCGCAGCCCAGTCTTGGTACTGGGGTAAGGGTTGGTGCTTTCGGCCCCTTCCGGTGTGGCCGCATTCAAGGGCGCGTTCTCGATATCTGCGTTGGGATTATGCTCCGGTTCCACAGATCGGGACTGTTCCTTCCTGTCTTGATCCTGCCTGGATGTATCAGCCATGAAACTCTCCTAGAACATGCCTATTTGCGCTATGCGCAGGAGGAATGAAAGGCAGCAAGGGGTGTTCCTGTGTCAGCTCCCGGCGGCAAGCGACTGTGAGGAAAGGACATTCAGCGAGACCGCGGTGGGTCGGCCCACATCACTTCCCAATACAGAAGCTGGAAAAGATCTCTCCCAGCAGATCGTCGCTGGTGAACTGTCCGGTGATGGCGCTTAGTGCTTCGTGGGCGAGTCGCAACTCTTCTGCGAAGAGGTCCAGTACCTGGTCATCGAGTTCGGCGTGGCTGCGCGCAGTGGCCAAATGCTGGCGAGCGCCCTCCAGCGCCTGCAGATGACGTTCTCTGGCAAGCCAAGGCGATTGCGCGCCGGGCGACCACCCGGCGATGTCGAGAAGTCGGCGGCGAAGGGCGTCCAGGCCGACCCCGGTCTTGGCGGAGATCCGCAGTTTCTCGCCGTCGCTTTCCTGTGCCGTGGCAACAGAGCCTTCCACCAGGTCGATCTTGTTGAAGACCTTCAGCACCGGCGCGCGTGCCGGCAGACGGCGCGCGATCTCGGACGCCAGTTCGTCGTTGGCTTCCCGGGCGTCTTGCAGGTGCATCACGACATCGGCACGTTCGATTTCGGCCCAGGTGCGTGCAATGCCGATGCTTTCCACTTCGTCTTCGGTTTCCCGCAATCCCGCCGTGTCGACGATGTGTATGGGTACGCCTTCAATATGGATTTGCTGGATGACGCGGTCGCGCGTGGTGCCGGCGATGGCCGTGACAATGGCGACATCGTCGCCGGCCAGCGCGTTCAGCAGGCTGGACTTGCCTACATTGGGCCGCCCGGCCAGCACGACGTGCAGGCCTTCGCGCAGAATCATGCCCTGCCGGGCCTTGCTACGTATGTCATCCAGATCGGCAATGATGGCGTCAAGCGTTGGCCGGGCTTCGTATTTTTCCAGGAAGTCGACTTCCTCTTCCGGGAAATCCAGCGTGGCTTCAACGAGCATGCGCAGGTGGATGATGCGCTCGTTCAGGGCGGTGACATGCTGGGAGAAATCGCCGCTCAACGATGCCATGGCACTGCGCGCGGCCGCTTCAGACGAAGCGTCGATCAGGTCGGCCACCGCTTCTGCCTGCGCGAGGTCCATGCGGTCGTTCAGGAAGGCGCGCTGCGTGAATTCGCCCGGCTCGGCATGGCGAACGCCCCACGGCTTGCCGGCTTCCAGACAGCGCTGCAACACCCGGCGCAACACTGCCGGCCCGCCATGTCCCTGAAGCTCGATCACATCTTCGCCGGTGTAGGAGTGGGGCGCCTTGAAGTAAAGTACGATGCCTGCGTCGATGGGCTGACCGTCAGCATCATTGAACGGCAA
>JAJUGH010000161.1 GCA_029268265.1 Alcaligenaceae bacterium
CGCCCCAAACGGCCCTTACAGCGACGCCGGCCCGCTGGCCGACAAGCTGCGGCCCCTGGAGCTGGCACCCTCCGTGGCCGGCCTGCTGGGGGATCGCAACTTCCTGCTCACCCAAGGCACCATGATCGACTGCACGCTGCAGACCAAGCTGGTCAGCACCCAACCAGGATTGCTCACCTGCCTGGCCACCCACGATGTCATGAGCGCCAACGGCAAGGTCAAGCTGATCGACGCTGGCACCAAATTCACTGGCTATCAGTCCGGGGGCATCCAGCAGGGTCAGGCCCGCGCCTTCGTGACCTGGAACCGGCTGGAAACACCTGCCGGGGTCATCGTTGAATTGGCCTCACCCGGCACCGGCCCCCTGGGCGAAGCCGGGCTGGACGGTCATGTCGATAACCATTTCTGGGAACGCTTCGGCAACGCCATTCTGCTGTCCCTAGTGGGCGATTTCGGCAACTGGGCATCGAATCAGGGCCAGTCCGGCGACAACAACATCCGCTTCGACAACACCGCCCAGGGCGGGCAGGAAGCCATCGCAAAGATTCTGGAAAAGTCTTTGGACATACCCCCCACCCTTTACAAAAACCAGGGCGAACGCATCGGCATCATGGTCGCCCGTGATCTGGACTTCAGCCATGTCTACAGCCTTGAACTTACCCCTTGAGGCGGTTGCCTTTGATCGCGCCATTTCGGTACGTACCTTTCTGCGGCCCCTGGCCCAACATCTGCAGGACCCGAAAGTCACGGAGATCGCCATTGTGCGCGAAGGCCATCTGTACGCTCGCACAGACGGACATTGGCTGCCACACGACTGCGAGGAACTGAGCCACCCGCAGCTGGAAGCGCTGGCAACGGCTCTGGCCGCCTACAACCACATGGCGCGCAGCCCCATCATGTCGGTGGTTCTGCCCGATGGGGAGCGCGGCCAGATCATTCTGCCGCCGGCCTGCATAGACGGCACCATCGCTATCAACATCCGCAAACACGCCACCGCAACTTTCCACCTGAAACAGTTAGCGGCAGGAGGGGCGTTCAACGGCACTATGGACGCCACCGCCCAATATAGTGCTGACGGCCTGTCAAAACTCGATCAGCGGCTGTTGATGCTGAAAAACAGGGCAGATTATTTCGAGTTTCTGGTAGACGCCGTCCGGGCGCGCAAGAACGTGGTGATTTCCGGCGCGACAGGTTCAGGCAAAACCACCTTTGCCCGTTCCCTCATCAATGAAGTACCCGTACATGAACGCCTTATCACCATTGAGGACGTGCATGAGCTGATCCTGCCTGGGCATGAAAACCGTGTCCACATGATGTACGGCGGCACACGGGGCCGCGTGTCAGCCACCGACAGCCTGGCTGCCTGCATGCGCCTGTCGCCCGACCGGATTTTTCTGGCCGAGCTACGCGGCGCTGAAACCTGGGATTACCTGGCCGCGCTGAACACCGGCCACCCTGGCTCCGTGACAACCACGCACGCCAACAGCGCAGTCGACGCCTTTGACCGGCTGGCCGTCCTGATCAAGCAGTCACCCACGGGCGGCAACCTGGACTTGCCCACCATCCAGACCTTTCTGCGGCAGACCGTAGACATCATTGTGCATGTCGAGCGGTTCCGCGTGAAAGAAATCTGGTTTGAACCCCGGCGGCACCTTATCGCCTGATTTCTCACCGCAGCGCCACCCCCGATCCATTCGACCCGGCAGGCTGCCGGGTCCACTACGCGAACCCGTGTGAGGCGCTGCACACACTCCGGGCGGCCCTGGCATGGGCTCGCCCGGAGCATCTTCAATGACCACCCCCACCCGCACCCCTTTTCACCAGGATGCCAACCTGCAGCGGCTGTCAGCCGCCATGCAGCGCGCCATGCAGAAAGCCTCACAGGCCATGGCTGACGCCGCAGAGAAACAGGCCACTACCCCGACACCCTTCATGCTGCCAGGCATGAACGATACCGTGCGCGCCATCCCGAACTACATTGCCCGCAGTGCCATCTTTGCGCCGGTGCGCCGCGGCTGGCGTCCTCTCCACGATGAAACCGTGTTCCTGGAGGGCAGCCACATTCTGCTCAAAGGCTCGGGTAAGCAACTGAGCGAAGACCATGCCGACATCTGGATGCACGCCATGTATCTGCAGACCACGGCCCTGCTAGGGGAAGCTCCGGTCATCAACCGCGCCGACTTCCTGCGGGGCATGGGCCGGCCCACCGGCGGCAGTGCCTATGAATGGCTGCATGAAGGCATGAAAGACCTGGCTCGCTTTACCCTGTGCATCGAGGCGCGCAGAAAAGACGGCTCGGTGAAATACAGCTATGGCCACCATCCTTCCACCCGTGTGATTGCCATGATCGGGGGCTTCGATTACCACGAACCCACGGGCAGCTACACCCTGTATGCCGACCCGCGCTGGGCGCAGATTTTCGGCAACCGGGAATACGCCCTGGTGGACTGGGCCAAGCGACTGCAGATGCGTCATGACCTCTCCAAAAGCCTGCAACGGCTGATTGGCACCTCTGCCGACATTCAGCAGAAATACAGCCTGGACATCCTCAAGCAGCGCGCCCAATACACCGGGCGCATGCGGGATTTTCGGGTCACGCTGGAGCGCAGCCTGGACGAATTGGAAGCCCTGAAAGTGATCGCAGAACCCCGGATTGAAGCCGCGACCCGTGGCCATGAACAGGCAGTCTGGACGCGCCTGGATCGCTAGCTTTTCATCGTCATAGCATCGCGCTTCATGCCCGAAAACGGTCGTTTCAGGCACGATTTCCAGCCTGTGGATAAGTGGTTTTGGTCATCGTCATAGCATCGCGGCAGGCGCGTCATAAGATCGCGGCCTTTCGTCAAAACATCGCGCTTTATCGTCACAGCATCGCGCAAGATTCTTTGAAACCCGCATGAATACTGGCTTTCCAGCCGTCGCAGCGCCTTCTACCTTATTTCTACCTTTCTTCTACCAAACCGGCCTGTGAATAACTGACGCCGTCAGCCCCTGACGCGCAGCACTGAGCCTGTTCACGCCAGGCCATCTTGCATCGCCACGCTGCACAGCCGCATAGCGGCTGTCGGTCGGCATCGAAGCCAGCACCCGCCCTTTCGGGCAACACCTTCTTTTCACCCCCGTATTGCCCTTTCAATTCACAAGGCAAAGGAGACCCCATGCACTCGACCATCGACACCCGCATGCTCAACATCGCACAGGAAGCCGCCCTGCACGGCATCGGCCCCATGAGTCTGGGCGAAGCGCTCACCGCTGCACTGATCCTGAATCGCTGTGACTGGCTGCGCGAACGCGGCTACAGCATCGCGGAAGCCCTGGACCGCATCGGCCCGGAATGGACTGCCCGCCTGCGAGAAGTCGAAAGACAGTTCTACGACGACGTTACCCAGGCCCGGCTGCGCTTCACTTTCGAAATTCTTCCCCTTCCTGCAGCCCCCGGCAGCTTCACCCTGCGCCTGCTTGAAGACGGCCAGGAAGTCGGTGGCGGCCAGTTCTCCGCCCAAGGCAAGGCGGCCTGCTTCATCGACGAACAGTCTGCCTACGACGAAGCGCTGGCCACAGGCCACTCCTGGCTGGTGGCCAAGCAGGCCGCTGTCTTTCCCGAACTGTCGCAATAAGCGGCGCTCACCCGACCCCTGGAATCCTATGACTGACTCCGCTCCCGTTGCACGCTACCGGGCCGCGCTCGCCGAGCTGGACCCACGCATCAGTATCGCCGCCCGCCTGCGAGCCCTATTCTCCTTGATCGAAGCTGAGTTGGCTGCCGGCGTTCCCCATGCCGCCGTGCTGGATGATCTGGCCGCAGCGGGCCTGACCGTACAGCAAAGCACCTACGCCATCACGCTCTACCGCTGGCGCAAGGCCCAGCGCGCTGCTGCAGCCGGGCCTGCCGCCAAGCCAAAGCCACCTGCTACGCCCACCACAACGCCCTCAGCGCCATCCGCAACCGCCGGGACCCTTGATGCCATCCAGGGCCGGCCCAGCAACATCCAGACGCCCGGCGACCTGCGCAAGATTCGCGATATGCGTGTTGATCTGGAAGCCCTACGCCGCGAAGGCGTGGCCAACCGCAGCGCTTCCACCACCCCTAACTCCACCAAAAGGAATGAACCATGAAAGTCGCCGTTCTCAACTACACCGGCTCCGTTGGCAAGACAGTTGTTGCTTCCCACCTACTGGCCCCGCGCATGAACGGAGCGCAGATATTCGCGGTGGAGTCCACCAACGAAACCGGAGCCGACCTGGGCCTGGACGTGGATCAGCTACGCGGCGGACACTTCGGACGCCTGTTCCGTGAACTGCTCACCCGCGATGACGCCATTGTCGATGTCGGCGCCAGCAACATCGAAGATTTTCTGACCCACATGATGCGCTACGAAGGCGCGCACGAAGAGATGAGCTACTTCGTCCTGCCTGTCATCAACACCGGCAAAGCCCAGCGCGAGACCATCAAAACCGTGGCCGCGCTGGCTGCGCTGGGGGTGGACTCAGACCGGGTACGGATTCTGTTCAACCGCGTTGATAGCAACGTGGAAGACGAGTTTCCCTCGATCCTGGCCTATGCCGCCAAGACGGGCGAAGTACAGGCAAATCCGCGTGCCGCCGTCTACGAAAACGAAGTCTTCGAGCTGCTGGCCGATCAGCGCACCACCATTGCCGACGTGTTGACCGACCAAACTGACTATCGCGCCCTGTTGCGCGCTGCCGACCCTGACGATCACGCCCGCATCTCGCAGCTGAGCAACCGCCACGCCCTGCGCGCTCTCGCCAAGCCGGTGGACCGGCAGATGAATGCCGCCTTCTCGGCTCTGTTCTCGTGATCCATCATGGACGCCCACACCCCACCCGGCGGCCCCCGTTCAAAACTGGATTTGCTGTACCACGAAGTCCTGGGCGAAGTCGCCAGCCTGGTGGACAGGCTGGAAACCGTCACTCGTACTCTGGATACCGCACAGCAGCAGATGCAGTCCATGAGCGAGGCGCAACAGATGTTGCCCCAGCAAATCGGTCGCCACTTGAACGCTACGCTTGAAGCGGCGGCAAAGCCTGTGAATCTACAGCTTCAGCAGTCCCTTCAATCCATGCTGAGCGATACCGGCACCCGCCTGGATCAGTTGAGCCGGGAATCCGCGCAATACGCCCGCATCGCCCACCAATCAGCGCGCCGCATGGCAATCATCGCCGTGGCGGTTGGCAGTGCTGCCGGCGTGCTGGGTGGGCTGCTGGCCGGGCTAGCCCTCGGCCAGCTTCTGATCTCTTGAGGTCCATTCCCCATGTCCACACTGATCTCACCCATCACCCGGCGGCGGATTGCCGCCTTTTCCCTGGCAGTTTTTCCAACAGCAGCCTGGATGACTGCAGCCACCTGGGCCAGCCAGATGCACTGGCGCGACTGGAACGCCCGCACCTTCCGGCATTTCGTGATGCTCACGCCACAATACCCCTTACTCTACGGCGCCCTGGGTGTCGGCCTGGTGCTTTCCCTGACGCTGATTCTGTTCATTGGACGCACCGCCAGGACCGAAGGCTTTGAAGGCGCGGGCTACAAGCGTTTTGTGCGCGGCACCCGCACCACCAGCGCCAGAAGCCTGGCACGCCAATGCGAAGAACGCGGCAAGATGCAGATTGATGTGGGCGGCATCCCCATGCCAACCGCCAATGAAAACCTGCACCTGCTCATCAGCGGAGCGACGGGTTCCGGTAAATCCGTACTGCTGCGGAACATGGCGGCATCGGTGCTGAAGCGCTCGCAGCATGACATGGTCCGGCTTCTTCCCGGCCAGACGCCCACACGCAATGACCGCATGATCGTCATTGACCCCAATGGCGATCTGCTCAGCAAGTTCTGGCAACCCAACGATGTCATCCTGAATCCCTACGATGCCCGCAGCCAGGGCTGGTCCTTCTTCAACGAAGTGCGCGCCGA
>JAJUGH010000162.1 GCA_029268265.1 Alcaligenaceae bacterium
AGCCGATGAACACCTTGTCGATGCGAATTTCGGCGATCGGCGTGTTCGGCTGCAACCCCATGTACACGAGCGCCCGTTCGATGCCTTCGCGCCTGATCGCGTCCTTCTCGCGGTCCGGGTCGGGAACGCGCGCGTCGATCGGCAGCACCATCTCCGGCGAGGTGCCCCACGTCACCTGGGGCTGGATCTCTGCCGCGGCGAGCGTCACGACGCGGTCGAACCTGGCGTTGTCGTCGCTGCGGAGCGTGCGCCAGTACGCCACCGCCCGTTCCCACGCCTCGCCCTTCGGGGCGAGCGGGCGGCCGCGCAGATAGTCGATCGTCTTGTCGTCGACGGCGACCATGCCGGAGCGTGCACCGGCCTCAATCGCCATGTTGCACACCGTCATACGCCCTTCTACTGACAGCGAACGGATCGTGCTGCCGCCGAATTCAATGGCGTAGCCCGTGCCGCCGGCGGTGCCGATACGGCCGATGATGTGAAGCACCAGGTCTTTCGCGGTACAGCCGACCGGCAGTTCGCCCTCGACCTTGATCAGCATGCTCTTGTTCTTCTTCATGAGCAGCGTCTGGGTGGCCAGCACGTGCTCGACTTCGGACGTGCCAATGCCGAACGCCAGCGCCCCAACAGCCCCGTGCGTGCTGGTGTGAGAGTCACCGCATACAACGGTCATGCCGGGCAGCGTTGCACCCTGCTCGGGCCCGATGACATGCACAATGCCCTGCCGGACGTCATTCATGCGGAATTCGGTGATGCCGTATTTCTCGCAGTTCTCGTCCAGCGTGTCCACCTGCAGGCGGGAGATGGGATCAGCGATGCCGGCCGCACGGCCTTCCGTGGGGACGTTGTGGTCTGCCACCGCAAGATTGGCACTGATGCGCCAAGGCTTGCGCCCGGCCATGGACAGGCCTTCGAAGGCTTGAGGACTCGTCACTTCGTGCACGAGATGACGATCGATATACAGCAAACAGGTGCCGTCGCTTTCCTGGTGCACCACGTGGGCGGACCACAGCTTGTCGTACAGGGTTTGTGGCATGTTGGACTCGTTCAGGGAATCGAATGGGATCACCCCACATGCACCGCACGTGGGGTCTCGAGTCCATTATGCCAGTGTGCTGCAAGTGCACAAGATAAGCGGCACTACTAGTATTGACAGTAACTGGATACCAGTGACCGCCTATATGAGAACCACCGGTCAGCGCTTTGCGGCCTCGTACAGGGGCATGACTTTTTCAGCGTTACGCTGAAGCTCGGCAATCCGCGTGGACGCAGACGGGTGCGTGGAAAGGAACTCGGGCTGACCGCCACCGCCGCTCAGGGAAGCCATCTTCTGCCATAGCGTCACGGCCGCACGCGGGTCATAGCCTGCACGTGCTGCCAATTCCACGCCGATCAGGTCGGCTTCCGATTCATGGGTACGGCTATTCGGCAAGGTGAACATGACATCGGTCAGTGCGGCGCCGAGATCCCCGGCCGCCGCCACGCCGGTCACGGCGGACAGCACCGACAAGCCCATTTGCGTGGCCATCTGCTGCGAGATCTGTTCACGCGAGTGTTCACGTAGCGCGTGCGCCATCTCATGCCCCAACACCGCGGCCAGTTCGTCATCAGTGGCCTTGGTCTTGTTGATCAGGCCGGTATAAACCGCCATCTTGCCACCCGGCATGGCCCATGCGTTGACATCATCGGAACGAATGACATGCACTTCCCATGGCCAGCTGGCTGCGTCCGGGCGGAAGGTCCCTACCTGGGCGATCAGACGTTTGGTAATGGTCTGGACGCGCTTCACCTGTGCGGTATCGACATCCAGTGCGCCGGCCTTGCGCGCTTCCGCCATCATCTGGCTGTATTGCTGGTTGGCTGCCTTCTGCAGTTCCGCGGGAGGCACTGAAGCCGACATAAGCTGCTTGCGCTCCACACCGATCACGCCGCTCTGGGTAGTCTGGACCGATGTGCAGCCGGCCGCTGCCGCAAGCACCAACACGCTGCCCCACAACCGCAAACGCGGCCACGTACCTGATTTCGTCTTCATATCCATCCTTGCGTTCGACATAAAGGGTTGGTCGTTACTGCCCGCACTGTCCGCGCTGGCGCAATGCGTGGTCCATGAGCACGATTGCGAGCAATGCTTCGGCAATGGGCGTGGCACGTATTCCCACGCAGGGGTCGTGCCTTCCAAATGTTTGTACCATCGTGGGATCGCCGTCGGTGGTGATGGAGCGGCGCTCCACCCGTATGCTGGAAGTCGCCTTGATTGCCAGCGAGACGGTGATCGGCTGCCCTGACGAGATGCCGCCCAACACGCCACCGGCGTGGTTGGTCGTGAATCCTTCGGGCGTCAATTCGTCGCCGTGCTCGGAGCCACGTTGCGTTATGCAGTCGAAGCCGGCCCCGACAGACACGCCCTTGACGGCATTGAGCCCCATCATCGCGTGCGCGATATCCGCGTCGAGACGATCGTAGACCGGCTCTCCCCAACCGGCCGGAACGCCCTCGGCAACCACTTCGATGCGCGCGCCGATGGAGTCACCATCGCGACGCAGCTGATCCATGAAGTCTTCGAGTTGCGGAACGACCGAGGCATCGGCGGCGAAAAAGGGATTGCCCCCCACCTCTTCCCAGGAACGGAAGGGTATGCGTATGGGACCCAACTGGCTCATGTAGCCACGGATTCGCATGCCGTGTTCAGATGCCAGCCACTTCTTGGCAATGGCTCCGGCCGCCACCGTGGGCGCCGTCAGCCGTGCAGACGAACGCCCCCCACCCCGCGGATCACGCCGCCCGTATTTCTTCCAGTAGGCGTAGTCCGCATGCCCCGGACGGAAGGTCTGCACGATATTGCCGTAATCTTTGCTGCGCTGATCGGTATTGCGGATCAGCAGCGAGATCGGCGTACCCGTGGTATGCCCTTCGTACACACCCGAGAGAATCTCCACCTGATCCGCTTCCTGGCGTTGCGTGACGTGCCGCGAAGTGCCGGGACGGCGCCGATCCAGTTCCATCTGGATGTCCGCCGCGTCTAGTGGCAACCCCGGCGGGCAGCCGTCTACCACGGCACCAATGGCGGGCCCATGCGACTCGCCGAAGTTGGTGACACAGAAAAGTTTTCCTAAGGTGTTGCCGGACATGTTGCGGTTCTTCCGAATGGGGATGGGTCTTTATCTTGACCGCATTGTATTCCCCACCGAAATTTATGAAGAACAGCTCACCTGCAGCTCGTCGGCCCAGTCCGGCGCTGCCTGCGCATAATGCTCGAAGCCGGGGCGCTCGGTGTAAGGGTCGCGCAATAGCGTGAGCAAGGTGTCGATTTCACTCGCATCGCCACGCGCAGCTGCGTCGATCGCGCCTTGCGCGAGGTGATTGCGTAGCACGTAGAGCGGGTTGGCACGCAACATCGAGGCGCTGCGCTCGCCCTCTTCCCAGTTCTGGCGCTGCACCCGTAGGGTGTAGCGGTCCAGCCATGCCCTAGCGTCTTCCTGTGCAGAAAACAGTTCCAGAAAAGGCGCAGGATCCTGCCTGGCCCCGGCCAGGCGACGAAACGCCAGCGTGAAGTCCGCCCGCTGACCGTGCAGAAGCCTCCACCAGGCATCCACCAGGTCAGCGTCTCCTTCTTCCCATTGCCTCAAGCCCAGTTTGCGGCACAGATTGCCATGGAAAGCCTTGAGAAAGTCTTGCTCGTAGCCGGACAAGGCGTCGCGCAGCGCTTCTTCTTCCAGGCCCACACCCAGAAACACGCCGCCCAGGCGATACAGATTCCAATGCGCCACGGCGGGCTGGACATTCCACGCGTAGCGGCCATGGGTATCGCTGTGGTTGCAAATATGGTTGGCCTGGAAGCGGTCCATGAAGCCATAAGGGCCGTAGTCGATGGTGAGGCCCAGAATCGACATATTGTCGGTATTCATCACCCCGTGGCAGAAGCCGGCAGTTTGCCAGTCCGCCACCATGGCGGCGGTGCGACGCACCACTTCCCGCAGAAACGCCAGCACGGTGTGCTCCCAGTCCGCCGGCTCACCTTCACGGGAGTCCAGCAGTTCCGGGTAATGCCGGCCAATGACGTAGTCCGTGAGCGTACGAAGGTGATCCGGTTTGCCGGCCCAATGTTCAAAGCTGCCAAAGCGAACGAAGCTCGGAGACACTCGCGTCACGATGGCGGCCGTTTCGATGGTCTCGCGGTACACCGGTTCGTCCGAGGTCACCAGCGCAAGCACTCGCGTGGTGGGGATACCGAGACCTGCCATGGCTTCCGACGCAAGATATTCCCGGACCGATGAGCGCAGCACCGCCCGGCCGTCGCCCATGCGGGAATATGGCGTTCGGCCCGCCCCTTTGAGTTGCAGCTCCAGGCGGCCGTGCGGGGTCAGCACTTCGCCGAGAAGATGTGCACGGCCGTCACCCAGCTGGCCGGCCCAGACGCCGAACTGATGGCCGCTGTAGACGGCAGCCAAGGTTTGCCCGCCGGGCAGCGGACGCCGCCCGGACACGATCTCGAAGAATTCTTCGGATTGCAAGGCCGCAGCATCGAGCCCCAGCATTTCGCCTACCGGCTCATTGACATGTAGAAGGCGTGCAGACTCCAGGGGTTGCGGCTGAAGGAAAGTATGAAACTCCCGTGGCAACTCAGCAAAGGAATTGGCCACGCGGAGGTCGTCGATGCGATTGGTCATTATGCGTCTCAGGTCTTGCGCGCCCTGGCTCGCGCGGCCCTTTTGGCCGGGCTGACGTAGAAAATGGCGCAGAGATAAAACACCAGAGACAGGGCAATTTCCAGGCCGCCCAGCCACGCCGAGACCGGGTTCGGGTCAGACCAGGCACGCACAATGCCTTCCATGAAGTACAGAAGGATGAACATCGATGCCCACTGCATGGTGTACAGATTTCCCTTCAGTACGCCGCGCAACGGGAACAGCAACGGGATCACCTTCAGCACCAGCCATGAGCCGCCGGGCCGGAGAGGCGCGAGCCAGAGTTCCCAGGCGAGCCCCAGTATGATGAGGCCAATGAGGCAAACGGATGCGGTGCGCCGCAAGGCGGGATTCAGCGTCGTCATGCTGGTATTATCACCTGAAAGGGAAAAGGCTTGCAGGCCATGCAACGGCTCACCGACACATTCCGACCGCGCAAAGAATCCGAGCCGCAAGGCGCAATGAACACGCCCATTCGTGCCGCTCAAGCCCCACGGAAGTCGCGTGCAATCTGGCTAAAGGTATTGAAGTACGCACTGCTGCGGGCAGAAGAAAAAAAACTTACCCAGGTCGCGGCAAGCCTGACGTACACCTCCGTATTGAGCGTCGTGCCGCTTCTGGCGGTCGTGCTCTCTTTATTTACCGCGTTTCCGCTGTTTGCGGACTTCCGTTACGCCCTTGAGTCGTTCCTGGCAGAGAGTCTCATGCCGACGGTCGTCTCGGAAAACGTGATGTCTTACCTGAATCAGTTTGCCGCGAAGGCCTCCGGCCTCACGACAATCGGGGGCCTTTTCCTTATTGTCACGGCGGTCATGCTGTTTCGTACGATCGACGAAGCGTTCAATGATATCTGGCAGGTGGAAAGCCAGCGGCCCCTGCGTCAACGCATCCTGGTTTATTGGGCGCTACTTACGCTCGGACCCATTCTGGCGGGAGCAAGCCTCTGGGCGCTTTCAATTGTGGCCCGGGAATCCATGGGCTTGATGGGCGATCTGCCATTCGTGGCCGAGATCTCCCTGTCGCTGTTGCCACTGTTATTGACGGGCAGCGGCTTCTCGGCGCTGTTCTTCATGGTGCCCAATCGCAGCGTACGCTTCAAGGACGCCGTGGCCGGTGGATTCTGCACGGCGCTCGTACTGGAAATACTCCGGGTCGGCATCGCGTATTACCTGAGCAAGTTC
>JAJUGH010000163.1 GCA_029268265.1 Alcaligenaceae bacterium
AGCCCACGGGGGCAGCTGGAAGATCGCCTACGCCGACTTCATGACGGCCATGATGGCGTTTTTTCTCGTCATGTGGCTGCTTTCCCTGATACCGGTGCATGAACTGACATTGGTGGCGGAATACTTCCGCAAGCCTTTGGTGGAAGCCATTCGTTCCGACAACGAGAACCGCCCCCTGGGTCGCGACAACCTGATTCCGGGCGGTGCGCCGAGCATCATTCCGAACTTCCAGCTCATTCCGCGCAGCCCGCTCGATAGCGGCGATGTTCAGGATTACGAGCGTCTTGAAGACTTGCGCGAAGCGCTGGAACAACTCATTGAAAGTGATCCGGTGATGTCCGAGTATCGGCCGCAAATGCTGATGGACATGACGCCAGATGGATTGCGTGTGCAGATTGTGGACCGCGAGAATCGACCCATGTTCGATATGGGAAGCGCGCGTCTGCAACAGCAGATGCGCAATATCTTGCGACGCCTGGGGCCTTTGCTGAGCCGGCTTCCCAACTCCATCAGCATCACGGGCCATACCGACGCTACGCAATATGCAAGCGGCGAGCGCTTCTACTCCAATTGGGAGCTCTCAGCCGATCGTGCCAATGCGGCCCGCCGGGAGCTCGTGGCGGGCGGCATGGACGAGACCAAGGTCAGGCGCGTGCTGGGCCTGTCTTCGACCGTGAATCTGATGAGCGATCCCTATGCCGCTGCCAACCGCCGTATCAGCATACTGGTGTTAAGCCATCGCGCCGAACGGCGTATGGACGCTGAAGATGCAACCTACGCAACCAACGCAGAGCTGAACAAGATTCTCGGGGGGCAGGGCGAAGATGAGCTCGGCGTCCGCCGTGGGGAATTCCAGCCCTTCGATCCCGAGCAAGCTGACCCGGATTCCTCTGCTGCACCTGGCGGCTTTGATCCCATGATGCATGGCGAAGCGCCGTCGGTGCCGCCACAAGCGGAGGTTGGGCCGTCTGATGGGCCGCTCGCTCCAAGGCCGGGAGGCTCGGGTCTGGTAGAGACCGCCATTCCAATGCCGGCATCTGCCGGGACACCATGATGTGCTCGTGTTTTATTTGGGTAACATTGGGTAATAATGCTGTGTCCCGACGTAATCGCGCCGGGCACTGTGACTCCGCAGTTTGTAAAGGGAATCGATCATGAGTGCAGGCGTGGACCTGAGCCAGTTTTTCGATACGTTCTTCGATGAGGCCGATGAGCTGCTCACCGATATGGAGCAGCAGCTGCTCAACCTTGACGTAGACACCCCGGACATCGACCAGTTGAATGGGATTTTCCGGGCGGCGCACTCCATCAAGGGTGGGGCGGGCACGTTCGGGTGTTTCGGCATGCTGGCCGACACCACCCATTTGCTCGAGAACCTTCTCGACTACATCCGCCGCGGAGAGATGGTGCTTCGCAAGGACATGATTGACCTCTTTCTCGAGACTAAAGACGTGCTGACCGATCAAGTAGCCGCCTATCGCCACCAGCAGGAGCCCAGCCAGGAGGCTTACGAACGCATCTGCGCGCAGCTCCGCGCCCTGGCAGAAGAGCGCAATGGTGGCAGCGTGGCCAGCGCGCAGCCTGCTGCCGCGCAACCCGCCGCCCCGGCTCCCGTTCCTGCGGCTCCCGCGCAGCCTGCCGCCCCCGCAGCGGCGCAACAGGCTCCTGCCCAGGCTCCGGCGGCCGATGCTGCGGCCGGGCTGCCCATGAAGCTGCGCATGACGAACCTCAACGCCAAGGACATGGATGCGCTGGCCGCAGAAATGGCCTTGATGGGCGAGGTGCTGCATCAACGACGCGACGGCGAGACGCTGGAGCTGTGGCTGAAAACCGCAACACCGGCTGATGACATCATTGCCGTGTGCTGTTTCATCATCGATGAAAAGCAGCTGAGCCTTGGCTACGAAGCCGTGCCGGCCGATGCTGTTACTCAGGCGCCCGCTCCAGCCGAGCAGGCCCAGACACCGGCTGCTGCGCAAGCCCCCGCTGCCGCTGCGGCCACTACCGAATCGAAGTCCGCCCCGGCTGCCGCCGAAGCCAAGCCTGCCGCCGCTGCGGCAGAGGCCAAGCCCGCGCCCGCCAAACCCGCTGCCAAATCGGCGGCTGCCTCCATGCCCACGGGCGGTGGCGGCAGCAGCACGATCCGGGTGGGGGTCGAAAAAGTGGACCAGATCATCAACCTGGTGGGTGAGCTGGTCATCACGCAGGCCATGCTGGTCCAGACGGCTTCCACCCTTGACCCGGTCCTGCATGACCGGCTCCTCAACGGTATTGAACAGTTGGATCGCAACGCCCGCGATTTGCAGGAAGCCGTTATGTCCATCCGCATGGTGCCGATGGATTACGTGTTCAGCCGCTTCCCGCGCGTCGTGCGCGAGGCCGCCGCCAAGATGGGCAAGCGCATCCGTCTGGTGACGCAAGGTGCGGCCACCGAGCTCGACAAGAGCCTGATCGAGCGCATTATCGACCCGCTCACGCACCTGGTGCGCAACAGTATCGACCACGGTGTCGAGACACCCGAGCGTCGCGCCGAAGTGGGTAAGAATCCCGAAGGCACCATCACGATGGCGGCCCAGCATCATGGCGGGCAGATTGTGATCGAGGTGCGCGACGACGGCGGTGGCCTGAACCGCGAGAAGATCCTCAAGAAGGCCATGGCGCAAGGTTTCCCGGTAAACGAAAACACGCCCGACGAAGAAGTCTGGCCGCTCATTTTCGCGCCTGGTTTTTCGACGGCCGAGCAGGTTACCGAGATCTCGGGTCGTGGCGTCGGTATGGACGTGGTGCGCCGGAACATCCAGGGCATGGGCGGCCATATCCAGATCTTCTCCAAGGCCGGAGAAGGCTCCACAATCCGTATCGTTCTCCCGCTCACGCTTGCCATCCTTGACGGCATGTCGGTTCGCGTCGGCGAGGAGACCTTCATCCTGCCGCTCAGTAACGTGACCGAATCCATGCAGCCGACCGTGGAGCAGATTCGTCATATTTCCGAATCGGAACGTGTGCTCCATGTGCGCGGTGAGTATCTGCCGCTGGTGGCTCTGCACGAAGTCTTCGACGTCAAGGATGCCGAAACGGAACTCACGCGCGCCATTGCAGTGGTCCTGCAGGTGCAGGACACCCGTTTCGCCTTGATGGTGGACCACCTCATCGGCCAGCACCAGGTCGTCGTCAAGAACCTGGAAGCCAATTACAAGAAAATCCCCGGCGTGTCGGCCGCGACCATACTCGGCGACGGCAGCGTTGCGCTGATCGTCGATGTGTTTGCCCTCATGCAGACTTCGCAGGGCCAGCGCCCCGCAACCGTATAGACCAAGAGAATTCCGGAGAACCTCCATGTCCAACCTCGCTGATTCCCAGTCCGCAATGTCCGAATCGACCGGCCAGGAATACCTGGTCTTCACGCTGGCTGCCCAGGAATACGGTATCGATATTCTGAAAGTCCAGGAAATCCGCGGCTACGACAGCCAGACGGTGACCCGCATTGCGAACGTGCCGTCGTTCGTGAAGGGCGTGACCAATCTGCGCGGTGTCATCGTTCCTATCGTCGACATGCGCATCAAGTTCAACCTCGAGAACGTTGAATACAACCACCAGACGGTGGTCGTGATCCTGAACCTCGGTTCCCGCGTGGTCGGCGTCGTCGTGGACGGCGTGTCGGACGTCCTGATGCTGCAGCGCTCGCAGATCAGTGCCGCGCCGCAATTCGGCACCGCCTTCGCCACCGAATACCTGACGGGTATCGGGACCGTCGGCGAGCGCATGCTGATTCTCGTGGACATCGAAAAGCTCATGACCAGCGATGAAATGGCGCTGGTAGAGGCGGCAGCACTCGTCTGATCTGCTTGTCACACTGGGTCCGGGCCGCAAGCGGCACGTCGTTGCAACACATCTTTGATTGAACGCAGGGCGGGAACTTATGCGCAAGACATCGCTTGCATCGAACATGAAGATTCGTACGAGCATCATTCTGGTACTTGTCTTCTATCTCCTCATGCTGATTGCCGGCGCGGCGCTAGGCGTGTTGTCGCTACGTGCCGGGAACATTTCGGTCGATTCCATCGTTCAGAACCAGCGTGCCGGCGCAGCGCTTGCGCAAGCCGTTGACGGGTACCGCAACGTCCAGTCCTCGCTAGGCCGCGCTGCCAATGCGCGCATCTTCGGCACGGCGGACGAAGTGCAGGCGCAGCTCGACGAAGGCAAGAAACACTACGACTCGGCGATCGCCGCTTTCAAGGTGTTCCAGGAAGCCTCGGCCAACACCGAGGTCGGCCAGGAAATGGGGCCGCAGGTTGCCCGCAGCTTCGATACGCTGATGAACAGCGGCGTGCAGCCCATGTTCGGCATGTTGGCGCGCGGCGATGACAGCGAGTACGAGCGCATGCGCGATGGTGCGCTGATCAGCATGGAGCGGGAACTCTTCAATTCCTGGAATGCCTTGCAGGCGGCCCAGCGTGCGATCATCGAAAGCACCTATCAGGGCGAAGTCGACCAGTACGGGCTGGTGATCAAACTGGTGGCCTTCGGCATGCTGGCTTGCGTCATCATCGCCTTCGTCACTTATGCCTTCCTGAACCGCATGGTCTTGCGGCCCTTGCGTGAAGCCGGCATGCACTTTGATCGCATTGCCAGTGGCGACCTGACCCAGCGCGTGCGCGTCGAGTCCTCCAACGAGATCGGGGTTCTGTATGAAGCCATGCGCCGAATGCAGGACAGCCTGGTGCATATTGTCGGGACGGTGCGTCAGGGCGTGGAAGAAATCAACATTGGTGCCCGCGAAATCTATACCGGCAACACCGACCTCAGCGATCGTACCGAGCAACAGGCCGCTGCACTCCAGCAGACTGCTGCGAGCATGGATCAACTGGCCGGCACCGTACAGCAGAATACCGACCATGCCCACGAAGCGGATCGGGTCGTGAAGGGCGCCGCCGACGTCGCGCAGAGGGGTGGTTCCGCGGTGACGGCCGTCGTCGACACCATGACCGAGATCTCCGATAGCTCGCGCAAGATGGCCGAGATCGTCGGGGTGATCGACGGTATCGCCTTCCAGACCAATATTCTCGCGTTGAATGCGGCCGTCGAGGCCGCCCGGGCAGGCGAGCAGGGCAAGGGCTTTGCGGTGGTGGCGGGCGAGGTTCGCTCGCTGGCTCAGCGCAGCGCGCAGGCCGCCAAGGAAATCAAGACGCTCATCGACGAATCGCTTGGCAAGGTTTCGGCTGGTGCGCGTCTGGCGGGCGACGCCGGTGAAATCATGAACGAAGTCGTGCGGTCCGTCGACAGGGTGACGGCCATCATGGCCGAGATCGTCAAGGCGTCGCAGGAACAGGCCGAAGGCATCGGCCAGGTGAATCACGCGGTCAACGACATGGACGGCGTGACGCAGCAGAATGCATCGCTGGTTCAGGAAGCCGCCGCGGCTTCCGGTTCTCTGCAGGATCAGGCGCGCCGCCTCATGGAAGTGGTCGCCGTGTTCAAAATCAATACCAGTGAAGTCATCGACGTGACGCCCCGTAGCGGGCGTACGCACGAGCCGCAGGGCATCGAGAGTGATGCGCCGGTAGCCGGCGCACTGTTCGCCCCAACTCATACGGCGGGGGCGTTGTTGCGTTCCTGAGGCAATGGCATCAAACCCGAATCCAAGTTCCATCTTCGCCCTGCCTGCTCAGGCCAAACTGGCGCAGGGCGATTTTCAGCACGCTGCGCGTCTGCTGCAGGCGCGCGCGGGCATCGTCCTGGGCGAGCACAAGCAGGAAATGGCGGGGCGCACGCTCGC
>JAJUGH010000164.1 GCA_029268265.1 Alcaligenaceae bacterium
ATCAGCAGAATCCACGCGATGGGTGAATGCAGGCTGCCCACTGCAGCCATCCATGGGATCTCCGGGCCCTTGGCCACGATTTGCAGTCCGAAGGGGCTCCATCCATAGCCGTTGCCCACCATGGTGAGCGCGCCTGTAATGGGCAACAACAGCATGGCGGCATAAAGCAGGAAGTGACCGATCTTCACTAACGTGGCCGTCGCAGGATCCTGCACCGGCCGGTTTTGGCGCTGGTTGCCGGCCCAGATGATGCGCAACACCACGAGAAGCAGCAGCAAGGAACCGATGGAAATGTGCCACGGCACGAGTGTCTGGCCCACCCAGTGTTCGCCTTCGGCGACGCGATCGAAAATCTTGAGCAGCTGCCAGAGAATCAGCACCCCCATGCCCCAGTGGAAAATGCGGGATACGGTGCCGTAACGTTCTTTTGAGTCGCCTGTCATTTCAGTCCCCTATGACGAATTTTCGTCGCCTTCACGCAATGCTTTCTACGATACCGCCTTCGACACGCAGCGCGGCCCCCGTCGTGGCGCTGGCTTGAGGCGATGCGACATAGACGCAAAGGTTCGCCACTTCCTCCGGGGTGGCAAAGCGATGCAGCAAAGTGGAAGGACGATTCTCCTGCAGGAAGATGGCTTCCATTTCGGCCGGCGTCACTCCGCGCTCTCTCGCCAAGTCGGCCATCATGGTTTCGGCACCTTCGGTGCGCGTGGGACCGGGCAGAATGGCATTGACGGTAACACCCGTGCCTGCCAGCACCTTGGCCAAGCCGCGCGAGAGTCCCTGTACAGCTGTCTTGCTGACACCGTAATGCACCATTTCCGTGGGGATGTTCAACGCCGATTCGCTGGAGACGAACTGAATGCGGCCCCAGCCGCGTTTGCGCATACCTTGCGCATAATGCCGCGCTAAACGCACACCGCTCATGACGTTCACCTGGAAGAAGTTTTCCCACAAGGCGTCATCGATATCGAAGAATTCCTGGGCGCCGTAGATGCCCAGATTGTTGACCAGGATATCGGCGTGGGGCTGCGCTTCGATGAGTTCCCGACATCCCTGCGCCGTACCCGGATCGCAGACGACGCCCTTGGCGGTCATTCGGCCGGACGCGTCGGCCACCTTGGTCAGGGCGGCATCCACTCTCGCCTGGCTGCGGCCCACCACGACGACGTGCGCTCCGGCGCGCGCCAGACCGATGGCTACCGCCAAACCGATGCCCCCGGTGGATCCCGTCACGATGGCAGTCTTTTCCGTCAGGTCGATATGCATTTTCTTATCCTTTTGCAGGACCTCAGCCGAAACGGAAGGCCGAGATCGTGGTTTCCATAATGGTTTCCGAATACACCTTGGTACCGGTCGAATCCGCTGCCGCCCCGGCGGCCACCATCAAAGGCAGCAAGTGTTCTTCAGCGCCGGCGGGATGACAATGACGCGCATACGGCGCCTGCTCCCATTCCGCCAGCCGAGCCACACGATCGGCCGGCGATGCCTCGACGGCTGCAGTAAGCCACTCATCGAACTCCGCTGAAATAGGCGTGTACCGGCTATCGCCGTACCCGCGCATGTTGTGAAAGCTCATTCCGCTGCCGATGATGAGCACACCTTCCTCTCGCAGCGACCGCAGCGCCCGCCCGGCATCCAGATGTGCCTTGGGGTCGAGATCCTGGCGCAGCGACAGCTGGATCACCGGTACATCCGCATCGGGAAACACCAGCTTCAACGGGATGAAAACACCGTGATCGAAACCGCGGTCGCCATCCTGCCCGGCGGCCAAGCCGGCCTGGCGCAGCAGGCTCTCCACATGATTGGCCACGCCCGCATCGCCCACTGCCGGGTAGTGGATCTCGTAGGTATGTGGTGGGAAGCCGTAATAGTCATAGATGAGTTCCGGTTTCTCAGCCGCAGTCACCGTGAACTTCGGCGCCAGCCAGTGGCCGGACACGAGGACGATGGCGCGCGGGCGCGCCGGCAATGTGTCGGCAATCCCTCGCAGGAAGGTTTCCATATTTCGCCACGTGCCGGCCGGCTGCCAGTCCATGAAGAAACAGGGGCCGGCGCCATGTGGAATGTAGAAGGTCGGCATGACCGTCGGGGTTCCGGAAGATTGCTGGTGGTGTGTATTCATGCTGATACCTCTTTATATTGATGGCATCAGTATGGAGTACATACCAGGAAGAGTGAACCGGCTAAAATCGATCAACACCTCACACCGACGGTAGGAGATATGGACCGTGTCACCAGCATGCGGGTATTCGTTCATGCGGCGACAGCAGGCAGTCTCTCGGGCGCGGCCCGCCGGTTGGACATGTCGCCAGCCATGGCAACCAAACATGTCAACGCGCTCGAAGCCCGGCTCGGTGTGAAGCTCTTCCATCGCAGTACGCGCCGGCTCATCCTGACGGAAGCTGGGACGCAATACCTGGAAGCGTGTCAGCGTATCCTCGCCGACATCGACGAAGCCGAAGCGGCTGCGGCATCGCAACGGGTGAAGGCAACCGGAGTCCTGCGCATGAACGTTCCCTTGTCGTTCGGCAGCCGGTTCCTTGCGCCGCTGATGCCCGAATTCAGCCGGCGCTATCCGGAAGTGAAGGTGGAGCTCGGCCTGAGCGACATGGCGCTGGACCTGCTCGCCGGTAGTTGGGACATGGCCATACGCATCGGGCGGCTCGCCGATAGCGCCTTGCAGGCACGGCGCCTTGGAGACTGCCCCATGGTGGTCTGTGCGGCACCCGCCTATCTCGATGCGCGAGGCGTACCGCGACGCATCGCCGAACTGTCCCAGCACAACTGTCTGAGCTATACGCTGTCGTCGATGCAGAATGACAAAAGGTGGCTCTTCGGGCGTCACGGCGAACACGAGATCGCCATCAGCGGGAACTTGCTGGCCAATAACGGCGACGCGCTGCTGGCAGCAGCCGTCCGTGGCCAGGGCGTCATCTACCAGCCCCTCTTCATTGTGAGCGAGTCGCTTGAGAGCGGCGAACTCATAGAGCTTCAGCTCGACCGGCCGACCGTGGATATTGGCGGTATTCATGTCTTGTATCCGCCGGACCGGCGCCCACCGGCGAAGGTCAGAGTGATGATCGATTACCTGGCTGACCGCTTCGCAGCCGCCCATGAGGACATGCACTGACCCCATGAGCTTGCCGCGCCGTCAATTGCCAGTTGCTGCCGGTTCGTCCGGCGCCTCCGGTGCATCGGCGGCCGGCTGGCCTCCATCAGCGCCCGCGGGAGGCTGACCGCCTGTCCCTTCCGTAGGCGGCTGTCCGGCGTCCGGAGCAGCCTGGCCGCCCGTTGCGCCTCCTGGAGCTGGCGACGGCTCCTGTGCGGGCCCGGGTCGCGGCTCGCCCTCCGCCTCGGGATCCGGTTGCTCCACCGGGCCGTCAGGCGATTCCGACTTCCCTATCGCCCCAGATGCAGCCGAGTCAGGTGCCTGGGTTTCCGGTGTCCCGCTCCGAGGCGTCGCCGGGGCATCGGCGGCGGCGGGATTCGCCGCCTCGGCAGCCACTTCTTCACGCGGCCTCAGACCTCCCGGCGGCGTCACGCGCCATACGGTGTTCGACAGGTCGTCCGCAACGATCACCGCACCGCGTGGGTCCACCGTCACCCCTACGGGCCTCCCCCGCGTGCGCTTCTCCTCGGCGTTCAGGAAACCCGCCAGGAAGTCCACGGGCTGGCCCGACGGGCGTCCGTCCGTAAACGGTACGAACACGACCTTGTACCCCACCGGCTCCGCACGGTTCCAACTGCCATGCATCCCCACGAAGACGCCATCGGTGAAATCGCCGCCCACGGCCTCGTTGGAGAAGTCGACCCCTAACGAGGCGACGTGGGAGCCCAGCGCGTAGTCAGGCGTGATTGTGGAAGCGACCTTGTCCGGATCCTGAGGGCGCACACGATCATCGACATTGCTGCCCCAGTAACTATAGGGCCAGCCGTAAAAGCCGCCTTCCTGGATGGCCGTAAGATAGTCCGGAACGAGGTCAGGACCGATCTCATCCCGTTCGTTTACGACGGCCCACAGCTGGCCGGTTCCGGGCTGGATCGTGAGCGCGGTCGGATTACGCACACCCGACGCATAAGTGCGCCGCGCGCCCGTCTCGATGTCGATTTCCCAGATGACCGCACGGTCGGCCTCGGCGGTCATCCCGCGTTCGGTAATATTACTGTTTGATCCGATACCCACGTACAGGTAGCGACCATCGGCACTCGCCGTCATGGCTTTGGTCCAGTGGTGGTTCAGCTCCTTCGGCAATTCCGTGAGTGACTCAGGCGGGCCATTCGCTTTGGTCTGGCCGTCCTCGTACTCGAACCACACCACTTCGTCCTGGTTGGCGACGTAGATTCGGCCGTTCACGAGAGCCAGACCATAAGGCGCATTCAGGTCCTCGGCGAAAGCGGTTTTGAGCTCAAACACACCATCGTCGTCTTCATCGCGCAGCAAGGTCAATCGATTCCCGCTGGGCACCGATGTTGTCCCCATGCCCTTGATCACACCCGCAATGATGTCCTTGGGCTTGAGCTTGGGCGCATAACCGCCCCGCCCTTCCGCCACCAGAATATCGCCATTGGGCAATACCAGCGTCTGACGGGGAATATTGAGATCCGTCGCAATGGCGCTTACCGTGTAGCCCTCCGGCACGGTAGGCAAATCGTCGCCCCATTCCATGGGCTTGGAGATCGTCATATTGGGCAGGATGCCGCGCTTGGGTTCGGGCAGTTCCGGGCTCAGTCCAACCGTACGTTCGACGGGCCCGGGTTCCTCGCCGCAAGCAACCAGGAAGGCCGCCACGGGCAACATCATCAAGTATCGAGCGTGCTTCATACCGTGGCCCTCCGTACGCGGCGTGCGTTGAAACCTATCCAGGTCGCCACCACAGCAAGGACAGTCGCGATGGCCGACAGCACCAGGCCGGTAGGCATCATGGCCCAGGCGTCACGCGCATGCCATAAGGCCGCCAGGAAGCCGACTATCCACGTTGCAAGCACCAGCAGGACATAGGTGCCAATGCCGCGGGCGCGGCGGTGGGCACGCGCCACATCCACGATCGCAAACAACAGTGCGATGGTCGTGAGGATCATTCCGCCTACGTTCAACCAGGATGCGAAGTTGCTCCACTGGATTTCGTATGTCCGACCGTAGGCAATGTCACATAGCAACGCGCCCAGGAACAGCGGCACCGTCCCAGCCAGAATTACGGCATGTAGCGGATGTATTGCCTCGGAATATCTGTGTTCAATGATGACGGCCATTGGCTTCCTCCTTCGCGAACGGTGACCGGGCGGTGCAACGTGGATTGCAGCCCAGCAATCGTCATGCCTTGAAGGAGGAATCCATGGCCGCCCACCAGAGGGCGGCCATGGTCGTCAATAGGGGATTGGCGGCGTATGGGGCGAAGCGATCCGCCCAGAAGTATTAAGCGGATCCAGCAATATCAGATCGAACGAGCCGCCTAGTAAGAAGTCGTGGAAACGCCGGGCGTTGCGCCCGATACCTGATTCCGAAACCGTGCGGCGGCGCCATCCGCCGCGTCGCGCAACAGGATCATATCCAATGCCACGGCGACAAACTGGGCACCCAGCTCCAGGCATTCGCGCGCCCGCGGTTCGTTCACCATCAGAATGCCCGGCGCCTTGCCACAAGCGCGAATGCGCCGAATGGCATCATCGATCGTCTTCTTTACCGCCGGGTGCGATGCCTGGCCCGGATAGCCCAGACTGGCGGAGAGATCCGC
>JAJUGH010000165.1 GCA_029268265.1 Alcaligenaceae bacterium
CGCGTAGCGGACCAGGCCGCTGCAGTCGAAACCTTTGGTGGGGGTATCGCCACCGAAGCGATACTTGATACCCAGATAGGTCAGGGCAGTGGAGGCAAGTCCCGCAGGCTCCGCGCGACTGACGCGCTGCTGCGCCGAGAGATAGGCGCCCAAGGGGTCTGAACGGACGTACGCCAGCGCCTGGTTTCGGCTGCTGCGATCGCCCACGAGCAGGGAAGGGGAATCGATTTCATCCGGACCCGCCAGCTGGTAGGATTCGCCCTGTGTGGCACAACCGGCCAGTACCACGCACGAAACCACGATCAGTGTCTTTATATGCCGGAACGCAGAGGGACTCTGGGCTATGCGTAAAAAGCTTGCAGCCCCGTGGTGTGGTGGTTGAGCGGACATTGGGTACCAAGAAAAAACCCGTAACGGGCGCGACATTCTGGCCGTTACGGGCCGGATCTGGCGTCATTGCCTTTGAATTCGCTCGGAAGTTTACCCCAGGCACAACTTAGCGGTAAAGTGTCCGGCTGAAACGATAACCCACAGGAAGGTCGATGAATACCAAACCCACCCTATCGGTCGACGACGTCGAAGCCATCCTTGCTGCAGCACGGCGCCATGCGGAAGAAAACCGCTGGCCCGTCACTATCGCCGTAGCAGATGACGGCGGCCACCTGCTTGGCATGCTCCGCCTGGACGGCGCTGCGCCGCTTTCAGCGCATATTGCACCGGCCAAGGCACGCGCCGCCGCGCTTGGGCGCCGTGAATCGAAGGGTTACGAAGACATCATCAACCAGGGGCGTTATGCCTTCCTGTCCGTGCCTCTGGACGGCATGCTCGAAGGCGGCGTACCCATCGTGCACGAAGGACAAGTCGTGGGCGCTGTGGGTGTGTCGGGCGTGAAGTCCGACGAAGACGCCCAGATCGCCCGTGCCGGCATCGCCGCTCTGCAATCATGATTGAAGCCGGGCCGCAAGCTGCGTCCCGGCCAGGCGGAGCGCTCAACCCAGGGGTCACCAAGCGCGAACTCTGGGCCTGGGCGATGTATGACTTCGCCAACTCCGGTTATACGACCGTGGTACTCACCACGGTCTTCAGTGCCTATTTCGTCGGTGTTGTTGCCGCCGGCCATGATTGGGGCACGCTCGCCTTCACCAGCGCGTTATCTTTCTCTTATCTCGTCGTCATGCTCACGATGCCCGCGCTAGGTGCACGGGCGGATGCACGGGCGCGCCGCAGACGTTTCCTGTTCATCAGTACGGCAGGATGCGTGGCCGGGACGGCGCTGCTGGCGCTGGCCGGCCCCGGCGACATCGCGATCGGGCTCCTCGCTCTGGCCCTATCCAACTATTGTTATTGCGTGGGCGAATCACTCATTGCGGCTTTTCTTCCCGAACTGGCGAAGCCCGAGGCCCTGGGCCGGGTGTCCGGCTGGGGCTGGAGCTTCGGTTATCTGGGCGGCATGCTCACGCTGGGCGCGTCGCTCGCCATTGCCACCAACGCCGAGGCGGCCGGTCTGCCCGCACATGCCTACGTGCCATGGGTGATGCTGCTCACCGCAGGCATCTTCGGTTTGGCGGCCGTGCCCTCATTCCTCTTCCTGAAAGAAAGATCGGCGGCCACCTTCAAGTCGCCGGAAGGCCTGTGGCAGCGCCTTGCCGCCGCATGGGCCGATTCGGGCGCGAACTTCCCCGACTTCCGCCGGCTGCTCATCTGTGGCGCCTTTTACCAGGCCGGAATCGCCGTGGTCGTCACATTGGCCGCCGTCTATGCGTCCCAGGCAATGGGGTTCACCATGGCGCAGACGATGATGCTCGTGTTCACGGTCAACATCGCCGCAGCCATCGGAGCGTTCTCATTCGGACACGTGCAAGACCGGATCGGCCATAAGCCCGCACTGGCATTGACTTTGCTGGGCTGGATCATCATGGTGCTCGTGGCCTACGCAGCCGTGCAAGCCTGGGTTTTCTGGCTTGCCGCCACACTGGCCGGGCTCTGCATGGGCACGAGCCAAAGCGCCGGCCGGGCCATGGTCGGCGCCTTTGCACCGCCGGGAAGGCTCGCCGAGTTCTTCTCTTTATGGACCTTCGCCATCCAGCTTGCCGCCGTGGTAGGTCCCTTGATATATGGAGTGGTAACGTGGGTCAGTGGCGGCAATCATCGCCTGGCCCTTCTATTTACGGGAACTTTCTTTGTAATCGGGCTGCTCGTGCTGACCCGGGTGGACTTCGCCCGCGGCATGCGAGCGCGTGAGCTAGCGGCAACATAATTACTCAAGACATCAGGAGACAGGAAATGTCCAGTGCAATTGATTCCGTATTGACCGAAACCCGCGTCTTCGGGCCGTTCGAACGTGTGGCCAACAATGCCAATATCTCGGGCATGGACGCCTACCAGGCGCTTTACGACGAGGCCGCACGCGACCCCAACGGCTTCTGGGAACGCATGGCCCGCGAGCACCTGGTGTGGGACAAACCGTTCACCACCGTACTCGATGACTCCGACGCGCCGTTCTACAAGTGGTTTGCCGACGGCGAATTGAACGTCTCGGCGAACTGCCTGGACCGCCACCTGAACACGCCGGTGGCCAACAAGACCGCCATCATCTTCGAGGCCGATGACGGCGAGGTGACCCGCATCACGTACAAGGAATTGCACGCGCGCGTGTGCCAGCTGGCAAACGGCATCAAATCTCTGGGCTATCAGGCGGGCGAGCGGGCGATTATCTATCTTCCGATGTCGATAGAGGCCGTGGTGGCCATGCAGGCATGCGCCCGCCTGGGTATCACGCACTCCGTCGTGTTCGGCGGGTTTTCCTCGAAGAGCCTGCATGAGCGCTGCGTGGATATCGGCGCGAGCCTGGTCATCACAGCCGACGAGCAGAAGCGAGGCGGGCGGGCCATCCCCCTGAAGAAGGCCGTGGACGAGGCTCTCGCTCAGGCGGGCACGGAATCCGTCAAAAACGTGATTGTGTATCGTCGCAGCGGTGGCGACGTGGAGTGGAAGGATGGCCGTGACCTCTGGATGCACGACCTGGTTGAGGGGCAGGCCACGAGCTGCGACCCGGTGCCGGTAAATGCCGAGCATCCGCTGTATATCCTTTACACCTCCGGCTCCACCGGCAAGCCGAAGGGCGTCCAGCACTCCTCGGCCGGTTACCTGCTTTCGGCGCTGCTCACCATGAAGTGGACCTTCGACCTGAAGGACGACGACATCTTCTGGTGCACGGCCGACGTAGGTTGGGTCACCGGCCATACCTACATCGCGTACGGACCGCTGGCGGCCGGCGCCACCCAGATCATGTTCGAAGGCGTGCCTACCTATCCCACGCCGGCTCGCTTCTGGGAAATGATTCAGCGCCACCAGTGCACCATTTTCTACACGGCACCGACGGCCATCCGCTCGCTCATCAAGGCGGCCGAATCCAACGACGAACATCACCCCAAAAAGTTCGACCTGACCAGCCTGCGCATCATCGGATCGGTGGGTGAACCCATCAACCCGGAGGCATGGGTCTGGTACCACACACATGTCGGCCGCGAACGTTGCCCGGTCATTGATACCTGGTGGCAGACTGAGACGGGCGTGCACATGATCACCCCGCTGCCGGGTGCCACGCCGCTCAAACCGGGCTCCTGCACCTTGCCGCTGCCCGGCGTCGACGCCGCCGTGGTCGACGAATCCGGCCAGGAGGTGCCGGCAGGCAAGGGCGGCTTCCTGGTTATCAAGCGCCCGTGGCCCGCCATGATCCGTACCATCTGGGGCGATCCCGAGCGCTTCAAGAAAAGCTACTTCCCGCCCGAGCTCAAGGGCTATTACCTGGCCGGCGATGGCGCCCAGCGTGATGCCGAAGGCTACTTCTGGATCATGGGCCGCATCGACGACGTCCTGAACGTTTCGGGTCACCGCCTCGGCACCATGGAAGTTGAATCCGCGTTGGTCTCGCATCCGCTCGTGGCTGAAGCGGCCGTCGTCGGCCGCCCGGACGCCACCACCGGCGAAGCCGTTGTTGCCTTCGTAGTTCTCAAGCGGCCGCTGCCTCAGGGCGAAGAAGGTCAGACCATTGCGCGTGAACTGCGGGACTGGGTGGGCCGCGAAATCGGCCCCATCGCCAAGCCACGCGAAATTCGCTATGGCGAAAACCTGCCGAAGACCCGTTCGGGCAAGATCATGCGACGCCTGCTGCGCGTGGTTGCGCAAGGCGAAAACATCACGCAAGACGTGTCCACACTCGAGAATCCGGCGATCCTGGAGCAGCTGTCCCAGGCGTATTGATGCGACAAGCGGCGGGGCGACGGCCCCGCTGCGGAAAGGCCGGCGTGCAGCCATTCCCGCCGGCCACCGGGTCTGCCGCAGAGTGATACCATCCGGTTCATCTTTGTTTGCCGATAATCGGGGATATCCTTGAGTCCACAGCGCAGTGATCCGGTCGCCCTCATGTTGATGGCTTTCGCCGTCGTTGTCTGGGGATTCAGTTGGGTGGTCATGAAGTACATGACGCAGTGGATCGGCCCCTTTGACCTCGTGTTCTGGCGCAGCGTCATCGCTTTCTTCGTGCTGCTAGCCATCCAGCTTTCCACCAGCCAACGCTTCGAAGTTCCGCCCATGGGACCCACGCTGGCGGTCGCCTTGCTGCAGACAACCGGCTTCCAATGTCTCGGGCAGCTTGCCCTGATGGCGGGCGGAGCAGGGCAAGTCGTGCTGCTCGCCTACACCATGCCCTTCTGGGCCGCCGCCATCGCCTGGCCCGTGCTGGGCGAACGGCTATCGCGGCTGCACATCGCTTCGTTTGTATTGGCGGCCATCGGACTTGTGCTCGTCATCGGGCCCTGGAAGGGCGTCGGCAACGTCGTGGCACTCATTCCGGGTTTGCTGGCGGGCCTGTGCTGGGGTTGCGGTGTAGTCGTCAGCAAAAAGCTGTTCCAGGAACGGCCCCCGGCAATGCTCAACTTCATCACCTGGCAGATGCTGCTGGGCTCAGCCTTCTGCCTGCCGCTGGTCCTGTTCGTGCCGCAGCGGCCCACGGTCTGGTCGGTGGAACTCTTCATGGGTCTGGCTTACATGTCGGTCCTAGCCTCGGCGCTCGGATGGTGGCTCTGGCTCACCGTCGTGCGACGCCTGAGCGTCGCGGTGGTGGGCATGTCGAGCCTGGGAGTGCCGGTGCTGGCGGTAGGCCTGGCGTGGGCGCTGCTGGGCGAGCACCCGGATGCGGCGACATTGATTGGCGTAGCCAGTATCGTGACGGGGTTGGTGGTGGTGAACGTGGCGGGATTGCGGCGGCCGCGTTCCTGAGCGGGGAGCTAGTCTGTGGTTCAACTGCTCGTTCTTGAGCCGACCGTGTCGGACGACATGGTTCTTAAGCCGGCCGCGTCGGGCGGTGTGGACTCGGGCTGGTGTTCGGGGTCCGGCGTTGCCGGACTGCCCTTGCCGCTCCGTTGAGCGGGGCGGGCGCAGAACTCGCGCGATCGGACAGCCCCCGGCTGTCCGACAGCGTCGCGCTCAAACAGCTGCGCCCTCGGCTCCCCGCCCGCCGTCCCGGCTGCGGCCCGAACAAATCGCCTCGGTCCCCATCCGCCCGTCACGGCCTCGCGATGAAGGCATCATGGGCGGCGGCCCTGAAGGACTCAGACGCGGCCCTCTCTGAATCAGCGGCCGACCAGCCTCTTCGCCGCGCCTGGCGCCCCCGACTCGCCGTTTGATTTTGAAGACCGTTCTTGAGCCGGCCGCGTCGGGCGGTGTGGAC
>JAJUGH010000166.1 GCA_029268265.1 Alcaligenaceae bacterium
ACCGAAAACCGGGGTCAGACCCCGGTTATTGGAAAAGTGGGGTCTGACCCCGGTTATTGAGTTTGCGGACGATGGCGGTGAGGGCGAGGCCGTACATCGGGACGAAGAGCAGCAGGCTGACGCTGAGTTTGATGACGTAGTCGACGAGGGCGATTTCGCCCCAGTTGGCGGCCATGAAGGGGTCGGTGCTGCGCCAGAAGGCGACGCTGAAGAAGGCGGCGGTGTCGAGCCCCTGGCCGAAAACCGAGGAAGCGGCGGGCGCAATCCACCATTGCGCGTAATTGCGCCGCATGCGGTCGAAGACCTGAACATCCATCAGCTGCCCAAGGACATAGGCAACGAAGCTGGCGAAGGCGATGCGAAACACGAAGGTGTTGAATTCACCCAGCGCGCCTACGCCGTTGAAGCGCCCCTCGTGAAACAGCACGGACACCAAATAGGAGGCAATCAGCGCAGGAATCATCGCCCGCCCAATAACTTTACGCGCCTCGGACTTTCCGATCAGCCGCACCGTCAGGTCAGTCGCCAGGAAAATGAAGGGGAAGCTAAAGGCGCCCCAAGTGCTGTGAAAACCGAACAGATCGATCGGAATCTGCACCAGGTAGTTGCTGGCAATGATGATGAAAATATGGAAGGCGACCAGCACCGCGAGGTAGAAAGGCACCCGCGAGCCAGGCAGAGAGACAGCAGTCATTCAGGATTAACCTTTTTGATGAATGGGGTGAGGGAACCCATTGAGGGAGCAAACGCAGCATTATACGCCCACTCCCTCCGCCGCCCTGTTCAGGCCAGCACGGCTATAGCGTCCGCCGCCATCACGCCCTGCCCCGCAGGCAGCACAAATAAGGGATTGATCTCCGCTTCCAGCAGGCGATCCCCCAATTGCGCGACCATCTGGGAGAAGGCCACTACCGCATCGGCCAACGCCTCGACATCGGCGGGCGGTCGGCCCCGATAGCCATCCAACAGCGGCCAGGTCTGCAGCTCGCGCGCCATCGCGAGCGCCTGCGCATGGGTCAGACCACGCAGCCTGCCGTCCACGCTGGGCAGCAAACGCATGGTCGTGTCCTTGAACAATTCCGCCGTCACCCCGCCCATGCCCAGCATAATGGCGGTGCCCAGTACGTCGCGGTGCATGCCCAATATCAGCTCGACGCCGTTTTTCACCATTTTCTGAACGAGGAAGCGCTCCGGCTGTACGCCGGTATGGGCGCTTACATCCGCCTTCATCTGCTCAAGACGGTCCCGGATCGACTCCGGCCCCAGACCGAGTGCGACTCCTCCCACATCACTCTTATGCAGGATCTCGGCCGAAAGCAGCTTGAGCGCGACCGGCCCACCTAATTCCTGCGCCGCCGCCACGGCCTGATCACCATCCGCCACTACCTGTTCGGGTGTGCACGAGAGGCCGAATTGCGCGAACAGGGCCTTGGCCTGCGCCTCATCCAGCGTTCCCGCAGGCACCTCGACGGCCACGCTACCGGTTTCCGCTGCAGAATCATCATCGTCCGGCACCGTAAACTCATGCGCGTGCAGCATCCCCGCCAGCGCCGCCGTGCAACTTTCCGCCGCGGCATAAGCCGGCACGCCGCTGCGCGTGAGCAGTGCCCCGATATGCGGCGCATGCGGGCTGACATAGGCCATGATCGGTTTGTCGGAATTCGGCAGGCATTCCTGCACCGCGCCCACCAGCAACTCGGGCATCGCCAGGCTGGATGAACCCACAATCACCACCAGCGCGTCATAGCTGGGGCTGGCAAGCAAAGCGTTGATTGCGCCGCGCAGAAGATCTGGACGAAGCCCAGCCAGCGTGACGTCGATCGGGTTGCGATCCAGCACCGCCTCGCCGCCGGAATGCAGGGCACGCAGCGTAGCGGCGGTAGCCTCATCCGGCGCGGGTGTTTCAAAACCGGCCGCACCCAGATCGTCGGAAACCAGCGTGCCGGCCCCGCCTGTAGACGTCAACACCGCGATGCGTTTGCCGCGCAACCGCCGGCGGGTGGCCAGTGCAGCCGGAATATCCAGCAGGTCAGAAAACGTTTGCGCCCGGATCACGCCCACCTGCCTGAACAGAGCGTCGTACATCGTGTCCGCGCCGGCCATCGCCCCGGTATGGGAAACGGCCGCCTGCGCACCCGCTTCAGAGCGCCCTACCTTGAAGGCCACCACCGTCTTGCCCAGGCGCGCTGCTTTCAGACACGCGGCGCGGAATTTCTCCGGATGCCTGACGGTTTCCACATATAGTGCGATAACGTCCGTAGCGGGATCATCCGCAAGATGGTCGATGAAGTCCGCCAGCTCCAGGTCCACCTCGTTACTGGTGGAAATTAGCTTCGACAGCCCAATACCCCGAGCGGCGGCGCGCGACAACAGCGAGCCCAATATTCCGCCGCTTTGCGACACTACGCCGATGCTGCCGACCGGGAAGGAGTCCATCTCCAGTGCGCCCGACGGAGAAAGCACGATGCCGTCGGTGAGATTGACCAGACCGATCGTATTCGGACCCAGTATCCGCATGGAGCCGGCCGCTTCCTTCAGTTGCTGCTGGCGCTGCGCGCCCTCCTCGCCCGTCTCGGTATAGCCGCTGGCCAGCACAATGGCCGCCTTGCAGCCCATATCCGACAGCTGCTTCACGGCCTCGTGCGCACGTTGCGCGCCCAGCAACACAATCGCGACATCCGGCACTTCCGGCAGCGCCGACACATCCGGATAGCAGGTCAGCCCGCCGATGGTTTCCGCCCGAGGGTTCACCGGCATGATGCGGCCGGAGAAACCGTGCTTCTGCAGATACGCCACCGGACGTCCAGCGGTCTTTTTCGGGTCGGCGGAAGCGCCGATTACAGCAATGCTGCGCGGCGACAGCAAACAAGATATGGCATTCGACATCCTGCTCACCTCTTGGCCGCCGTTTTGGAGAGAAAGGCTTCCACAGAAGCGCGATGCTCGGTGCTGGTATAGCAGATCGCCTGGGCCTGGCTGCCCTGAGCAAAGACGTCGTGCGAAGCCAGCTCAAACGTCTGGTTCAGAATGGTCTTTGTCAGTGCCAGCGCGGTGGAAGACGCGGCAGACAGCTCGCGCGCCCAGGCCTGTGCATCGGCCACCAACGTTTCCGAACCGGTTTTGCGGTCGGCAATGCCCAGCTCTAACGCTTCATCCGCCTTGACCTGCCGCCCCGTAAAAATCAGCTCTTTCGCTTTGGGTAAGCCCACACGGCGGGGCAGGAAGTACATGCCGCCGCCATCCGGAACAATGCCGCGCAGAATATAGCTCCAGGTGAAGCTGGCCCACTCGCTGGCGATGATGAAATCGCATGCCAGCGCCGTATCCGCACCTAGGCCGGAGGCCGCCCCATTCACCGCCGCCACCACGGGCTTAGGCATGGTGTGCAGCAAAGCCTGGGTACGGTGCACCCGCTGCTGGCGATGCCAGCCATTGAAGCCGACCTCACCGGCCGGCGCATTCATACGTTGCTGCATACCGGAAATATCGCCGCCCGCGCAGAAGGCTTTGCCTTCCCCGGTAAGCACCAGCGCCTTGATCGCCTTGTCAGCGGCCACGCGCTCCAGCGCATCGATGAATTCGGTGCGCATGTCGTCGCTCATGGCGTTGCGCTTCTCGGGGCGATTGAACGTGATGGTGGCCACCGCGTCGGCGATCTCAAACTTAATCAACTCGTAGTTCATGTTTGTACATTCCGGTGTTTCAATGAAATGGCGCAGCTCAACTTATTCCGGCCGGATACCGTTTTCCTCGACGATCTTGGCCCAACGGGCTTCTTCGCCCTTGACGTAGGCATCGAGTTCTTCCGGCGCGCCCGCCACGATCATCAGGCCTTCCTGTTCGAGCTTGTTGACGAAATCTTCGGAGCGAGCCGCTTTACCCGCTGCAGCATTCAGCCGTTCGATCACATCATCGGGCGTACCGGCGGGCACATACAGGCCATACCAGCTCTCAACGCGGTAACCCGGCACGGTCTTCGCGATAGGCGGCACGCCTTCGAAACGGGGAGACGGCTCCTCGGTGGTTACGCCCAGCAGACGCAGCTTGCCGCCAAAGTTTGAGACTGCTGCGGCGGTGGCAAACATCATATCGACATGGCCACCCAAGAGGTCGGTCAGTGCGGGACCTGCGCCTCGGTAAGGAACGTGCGTGAGCTTCACCTGGGCCAGGTTGGCGAACATCTCGCCGGCAAGGTGCGCCGAGGTGCCGGTACCTTGCGATGCAAAGGTCAGACCGCCCGGGTCCGCCTTGGCGGCGGCAAGAATGTCTTCGATCGACTTATAGGGGCTGGTCTCGGGTACCACCAGCACGTTGGGCCCGCGACCGATCAGAATCACAGGCGCGAACGCATCATTGCTGCCATACGACAGCTTGGGCTGCAAGGAGGGGTTCACCGCATGGGCGAAAGAAGCCACCACCACCGTGTGACCGTCGGGCGTACTCTTGGCCACGTAGTCGGTGCCAATCATCGTGCCGGCCCCCGGCTTGTTTTCGATGATCACGGTCTGGCCCAGCTCCTTGGCCATTTCCGCACCCAGCGTGCGCGCGATCAGATCCGTTCCGCCACCGGGCGAGAAGGGTACGACCAGATGAACAGGACGCTCGGGGAATTTAGCGAAGGCGGGCTGCGTAAGGCCTGCCATCAGGCCCAGAAGACCGAGGGCGACCGCGCTGCGGCGAATCAATGATGTAAGCATGAGATTGTCTCCTGATGGATAAGTTTCAGAGAAATTTTAGAAAGCCGCTTCGGCGTTGTAACCGGGACAGTTCCACTGTTTGAAACTGGTAAGATGAAGCAAAGAGTCAGACTTTTGAGTGATGACAATGACACGCGTAGACACACGGTCCGCCGCAAGAAAACGCTCCGCCCTTCTGCATGACAAACCCGGACGCTCCCCGGCCAACCGCTCGCTCGAGCGCGGTATAGAAATTCTGCGCGCCTTCCGGCCGGGCTCGGAATATCTCGGCAACAGCGAATTGGTTGAGCGCACCGGCCTGTCCAAGGCCACCGTGAGTCGCCTGACGCAAACGCTGGTGGGCGCAGGCATGTTGTATGTGGATCATCAGAAGCGCGCATACCGGCTGGCGCCGGCCGTGCTCAGCCTCGCCCACGCCATGCGCACCGGCTCCCCCGTGCTGTCGGTCGCAGCACCAAAGATGAAGGCGCTCGCAGAAAGCCGGCGCCTCAATGTCGGCCTGGCGACGGCAGACCGCGACGAGATGGTCTATTTGGAGTCCATCCGCTATAACCGCCGTATCGTCTTGCGGCATGTCGTTTCAGGGCAAAGAATTCCTATGGAGCTCACCTCGCTCGGGCGCGCCTATCTGGCCGTCGCCCCACAGGCCAGGCGCGAGGCGCTGCTGGATTGTTTTGCGACCCGCCGCGGCAAGCAGTGGCCGACACTTCAAGCAGAAATCGACGCTGCGCTGCGCTCGGTGACGCTGCACGGATATTGCGCCGCCTCGTGGCAAGCCGAAGTCGTGGCCGTCGCCACCCCGCTTGTCACACCCGATGCCATTTATGCTTTGAATTGCAGCGTATCGACTTCAGAGCCGTTGGAGGAAGTCGTCTCCGCTTTGCACCGCCCGTTATTGCAGCTGCGAGCGGAGATCCAGGCAGAATTGGCGGCGCAGATTTGAGCGTGCGGTCTTGTGCCTGATTGTCCGCTCTTGTGCCTGATTGTCGGCTCTTGTGC
>JAJUGH010000167.1 GCA_029268265.1 Alcaligenaceae bacterium
CAATCCCAAGCTGATCAATGAAATGGCGGTCGTGGATGGCAAGGTCAAGCAGGGCTCGCTGGCCCGGCTCGAACCGGAAGGCAAGGTGATGCGCATGTGGGAAACGATCGAGACCTACATGGAGCGGCGCCAGCCGCTCATCATCATCGCAGGGGCCGACTACGGCCAGGGTTCGTCGCGCGACTGGGCGGCCAAGGGCGTGCGGCTGGCTGGCGTCGAAGCCATCGTCGCAGAAGGCTTCGAGCGCATTCATCGCACCAACCTGGTCGGAATGGGCGTGCTGCCGCTGGAGTTCAAGCCCGGCGTGAATCGCAAGACGCTGCAGCTCGACGGGACCGAGACCTACGATGTGATCGGCGAGCGTGAACCCGGCGCGACACTCACGCTGGTGATTCACCGGCGTAACGGCGAGCGCGTCGAAGTGGGCGTGACCTGTCGGCTGGATACGGCCGAGGAAGTCTCCATTTACGAGGCGGGCGGCGTGCTGCAACGCTTCGCCCAGGACTTCCTCGAAGCCGGCGCCATTGCATAAGGATCGGTACACATGGCTCATGCACCTCAAGTGAAGATCCCCGCCACGTACATGCGTGGCGGCACGAGCAAAGGCGTTTTCTTCCGCCTGGAAGACCTGCCGCTCGACGCCCGCCAGCCCGGGCCCGCGCGCGATGCGCTGCTGTTGCGGGTCATTGGAAGCCCCGACCCCTACGGCAAGCATACCGATGGTATGGGCGGGGCCACCTCGAGCACCAGCAAGGTGGTCATCATCTCGCGTAGCGAGCGCGAGGGCCACGACGTCGATTACCTGTTCGGCCAGGTCTCCATTGATTCGCCCTTCATCGACTGGAGCGGCAACTGCGGGAATCTGTCGGCGGCCGTCGGCCCGTTCGCCATCGGCGCCGGACTCATCGACGCGGCCAAGCTGCCGGATGACGGCACGGCCACCGTGACCATCTGGCAGGCCAACATCGGCAAGACCATCGTGGCGCACGTTCCCATGCGCGCGGGCAACGTACAGGAAACGGGCGACTTCGAACTCGACGGCGTCACCTTCCCCGCGGCCGAAATCCAGGTGGAGTTCATGGATCCGGCCGCCGACGAAGATGACGGCGGTGGCGCGCTGTTCCCCACGGGCAACGTGGTGGACGAACTCGATGTCCCGGGCGTGGGGCGGCTGAAAGCCACGATGATCAACGCCGGCATTCCCACCATCTTCCTGGAAGCCACGGCGCTGGGCTACACCGGCACCGAACTGCAGGATCACATCAACGGCGATGCCAAGGCGCTCGCCACGTTTGAGACGATCCGCGCACATGGCGCCCTGCGGATGGGTCTGATCACCGACGTCGCACAAGCCGCGCAGCGTCAGCACACGCCAAAGATCGCGTTTGTGGCGCCGCCCGCCGACTACACCGCGTCCAGCGGCAAGCAGGTGCAGTCCGACCAGATCGACCTGCTGGTCCGGGCACTGTCCATGGGCAAGCTGCACCATGCCATGATGGGCACGGCGGCGGTGGCCATCGGTACGGCCGCCGCCATTCCGGGCACCCTGGTCAACACCGCCGCAGGCGGTGGCACGAGGAATGCCGTGCGGTTTGGTCACCCCTCGGGAACCTTGCGAGTCGGGGCGGAAGCCACACTCGAAAACGGCCAATGGGTGGTCACGAAGGCCCTCATGAGCCGTAGCGCCCGCATCCTCATGGAAGGCTGGGTGCGCGTACCCGGGGACGCGTTCTAACCCCTTGCGCCGGGCCGCCCTTTCATCGGGCGGCTTGGCGTGACCAACGGGCGGCCGTCGGTCGCGAGCACCGCGGCGGCGTCCACGGAGGCTGCAGCATGACACGAACCGATGGCCTGGAGTGGGATGAGGTCATGGTCGACATCGTCGACTATGCACACGACCACAACATCGAATCCGAACTGGCGTACGAGACGGCCCGCCACTGTCTTCTCGACACCCTGGGCTGCGGACTCGAAGCGCTCGAGTATTCCGCCTGCACCAAATTGCTGGGCCCCGTTGTGCCCGGCGCCTCGCTTTCGCCTGGCGCACGCGTTCCGGGCACCGATTACGAACTCGACCCGGTGAAGGCGGCATTCGACATCGGCGCCATGATCCGATGGCTGGACTTCAACGACACCTGGCTAGCGGCGGAATGGGGTCACCCTTCCGACAATCTGGGCGGCATTCTGGCGACGGCGGACTGGCTGTCGCGCCAGGCGGCGCGGCGAGGCGAGTCCGGCCCCACGATGCACGATGTGCTTACCGCCATGATCAAGGCCCACGAGATCCAGGGCTGCCTGGCGCTGGAGAACGCCTTCAATCGCGTTGGTCTGGACCACGTGATCCTGGTGAAGATTGCATCGACCGCCGTCGTTTCGCGGCTACTCGGCCTCGATCGCGAAGCTTCTCTCAATGCCTTGTCGTTGGCGTGGGTGGATGGGCACAGCCTGCGCACGTATCGCCACGCGCCCAACACCGGCAGCCGCAAGAGCTGGGCAGCAGGCGACGCCACAAGCCGGGCCGTACAACTGGCCTTGATGGCCCGCCGGGGCGAGATGGGCTACCCCACTGCGCTCACTGCGCCCACATGGGGCTTTTATGACGTGCATTTCGGCGGGCAACCTTTCCGGCTGCCTCGCCCCTATGGCAGTTACGTCATGGAGAATGTGCTGTTCAAGATTTCCTGGCCGGCGGAGTTTCATGGACAGACCGCAGTGGAATGCGCCATGGAGGTGCACCGGCGGCTGGCCGAAATGGGCCGCGACGCATCGGACATCGCCCACATCACCTTGCGCACCCAGCAGGCGTGCCTGCGCATCATCGACAAGCAAGGGCCGCTGCGCAACCCCGCCGACCGCGATCACTGCGTGCAATACATGGTCGCCGTGCCCATTCTGTTTGGCCGCCTGACCGCCGAGGACTATGAAGACGAGGTGGCTGCCGATCCTCGCATCGACGACCTTCGCGAACGCATTACCTGCGTGGAGGATCCGCAGTTCACGGCCGATTATTTCGATCCGGACAAGCGCTCCATTGCAAACGCATTGCGCGTGGAGCTCAGCGACGGCACCGTCATTCCGGAAATTGTCTCGGAGTATCCAGTTGGTCATCGCCGACGCCGCAGCGAAGGCTTGCCTCTGCTCGAGGCCAAATTCCTCCGCAACCTTGGCAGGCGGTTCTCCAACGAGCAGCAAGAACGAATACTCGAGGCTTCGTCCAACCTTGAGCGCTTGCAAGCCATGCCGGTACACGAATACGTCGATCTGTACGTGACACCCGCGCTCTAACCCGCCGGAAGAACATGGTTTAATTGCGCCTATGCTGGAAACCATCGTTACCTATCTTCTGCCGTTCTCGTTCACGATCCTCGTGGCGTGCGTCCTGTCGTGCGTGGTGTCGGCGCTGTTCCTTTACCTGAACATCCGCCGCATCAATCTCGCGATGCGCCATCCCTATCTGAAGAAATATCATTGGGAACAACTGCCAGCTGCGACCAAGCTGACCATCACGCTGGACTACTTCCTGCGGCTGTCCTTCCCACGCAGCAAGTGGTGGGTAGCCGGCCAGGCCAATGTTCTACTGGCCGAGACGGAGCCGACTGACATTTCCATGCGCTTGCGCTGGCCAATCGTGGGATTCTGGGGCGGATGCTTCATCGGCATCATCGCCTTGCTGGTGCTGTGGTTGATGATCCTGCTTACAATGGCCTGATGGAAAATCTGCGGCGATCAGGGGAACCATCATGACACGTAACGTCCAACACCAGCCTGACCAGAAACGATTTCAGTGGGTCGAAGACGGCCACTTGTGCGTCCTCGATTATGAATTAATCGGCGGCGTCATGATCATCACCCATACAGGCGTGCCGGAAGCCGTGGGCGGCCGCGGCATCGCAGCCGACCTGGCTCGCACCGCGCTTGAAACCGCGCGTGAGCAAGGGTGGAAAGTGCGTCCCCTGTGCTCCTACGTCGACGCCTACATGCGGCGCCAACGCGGCGCCTACAACGATCTTCTCGAAGCCTGAGCCAGACAACCCGCCGCCTCAGCACCGCCACCAACAAGCGCATCGCCGCGCCACGCGCGGCGGCTCACCAGACGGCGGCCCGCTTACGTCTCTTAGGTCTTATATAAGATATAAGACGTTTGCCTCGCAGGCCCTTTTGCCCGTACAATCCAGGCAAGCTTTCTTACAACCTTGCTCATAGGGCCGCAAATGCTGGAACAATATCGCCAACACGTTGCCGAACGCGCTGCGTTGGGCATTCCTCCTCTGCCGCTGTCCGCGCAACAGACAGCCGAGCTCATCGAACTGATCAAGAACCCGCCCGCCGGTGAAGAACAGTTTCTGGTAGAGCTCCTGACCCATCGTGTTCCCGCCGGCGTGGATGACGCCGCCAAAGTAAAGGCGTCCTACCTCGCCGCGCTGGCCCTCGGCAAGGAAGCCTGTGCCTTGATCAGCGCCCGTCGTGCCACCGAACTGCTGGGCACCATGCTGGGCGGCTACAACATCAGCGCCCTCATCGAACTGCTTGACAACGCCGAACTGGGCGCCGTCGCGGCCGAAGGCCTGAAGCACACGTTGTTGATGTTCGACGCCTTCCACGATGTGAAGGAAAAGGCCGACCAGGGCAACGTAAACGCCAAGGCCGTGCTGCAAAGCTGGGCCGACGGCGAGTGGTTCACATCGCGCCCCGAGCTGCCGGAAAGCCTCACCATCACGGTCTTCAAGGTCCCCGGCGAAACCAATACCGACGATCTCTCGCCGGCTCCTGACGCCACCACCCGCCCCGACATTCCGCTGCACGCCCTGGCCATGCTGAAGAACAAGCGTGAAGGCGCAGCGTTCGAGCCCGAGGAAGACGGCAAGCGCGGTCCCGTATCGTTCATCCAGTCCCTCAAGGACAAGGGCCATCTCGTCGCCTACGTCGGCGACGTGGTTGGCACCGGTTCCAGCCGCAAGTCCGCCACCAACTCGGTGCTGTGGTTCACCGGTCAGGACATTCCCTATGTGCCGAACAAGCGTTTCGGTGGCGTGTGCCTGGGCGGCAAGATTGCTCCCATCTTCTACAACACCATGGAAGACGCGGGCGCGCTGCCCATCGAGCTGGACGTTTCGCAGATGGAAATGGGCGACGTGATCGAACTGCGCCCCTATGAAGGCAAGGCACTGAAGAACGGCGAAGTCATCGCCGAGTTCGAAGTGAAGTCCGAAGTGCTGTTCGACGAAGTCCGCGCCGGCGGCCGCATCCCGCTGATCATTGGCCGTGGCCTCACCGCCAAGGCGCGCGAAGCGCTTGGCCTGCCGCCCTCCACGCTGTTCCGCCTGCCGCAGAACCCGGTCGACACCGGCAAGGGTTTCACGCTGGCACAGAAGATGGTGGGCCGCGCTTGCGGTCTGCCGGAAGGCCAGGGTGTGCGCCCCGGCACGTACTGCGAACCGCGCATGACTTCCGTGGGCAGCCAGGACACCACCGGCCCCATGACCCGCGACGAACTGAAAGACCTGGCCTGCCTGGGCTTCTCTGCTGACCTGGTCATGCAGTCGTTCTGCCACACGGCCGCCTATCCCAAGCCCGTCGACGTCAAGACGCACCACACGCTGCCTGACTTCATCAGCACGCGTGGCGGCATCTCGCTGCGTCCCGGTGACGGCGTGATCCACAGCTGGCTCAACCGCATGCTGCTGCCC
>JAJUGH010000168.1 GCA_029268265.1 Alcaligenaceae bacterium
GATACCCCGCTCGCCCAGGAGGCGCGGCTACTCGACTACAAGCTGTACGCGGCCCTGGCGTACGTGCGACGCAATCGCCTGAACCCGATCGTGCTGGATTCTCCGCAAGCCCGCTTTGGCATCATGGCGGCCGGCAAGGCCTATCTCGATACCCGGGAAGCCCTGCGAAATCTCGGCCTCGACGACGAAGCCTGCCGCCGCGTCGGCATTCGCATCATGAAGGTGGGCTGCGTATGGCCAATGAATGCGCAGGACGCCCGCGAATTCGCAACTGGGCTGCAGGAAATCCTGGTGGTCGAGGAAAAACGGCAAATTCTGGAATACGCACTGAAGGAAGAGCTGTACAACTGGCGCGACGATGTGCGCCCACGCGTATCGGGCAAGTTTCAGGACCAGGGCGACGGCGGCGGGGAATGGACGCAACCACGCGGCCCGTGGCTGCTGACTCCACACGCCGACCTGTCTCCGGCCATGATCGCCCGCGCGATTGCAAAGTGTCTCGAGCACCATCCCCTACCCGAGGATATTCGGGCGGGCATCGCCGCCCATCTGACCGTACTCGACGCAAAACAGGCAGCCAAGGCGGCCGCCCCAACGGATCTTGAACGCAAGCCGTGGTTCTGTTCGGGCTGCCCTCACAATACGTCCACCCGTGTGCCCGAGGGCTCGCGTGCCATGGCGGGCATCGGATGCCACTACATGACGATCTGGATGGACCGGCGCACCGAGACGTTCAGCCACATGGGCGGCGAGGGAGCCGCCTGGACCGGACAGCACCATTTCACACGCGAGAAGCACGTCTTCGTGAACCTTGGCGACGGGACCTACTTCCATTCCGGAATTCTCGCCATACGTGCCGCCGTCGCCTCGAAGGCGAATATCACTTACAAGATTCTGTACAACGATGCGGTCGCCATGACGGGCGGGCAACCGGTGGACGGCAGTCTCACGGTAACGGACATCGTGGCCCAGGTGGCCGCCGAGGGCGTGACGCACATCGTCATCGTGACCGATGACCCGGGTCGGTACAAGGGTGTCTCGCTCGCGGGCAATCCGCCCATCCATCACCGGGACGAGCTTGATCGCGTGCAGCGCGAACTGCGCGAAATGCAGGGCACCACCGTGCTGATCTATGACCAGACCTGCGCCACGGAAAAGCGCCGCCGGCGTAAACGTGGCACCTATCCGGACCCGGCTCTGCGCGCCTACATCAACAAAGAAGTGTGCGAAGGCTGCGGAGATTGCTCGCAAGCGTCCAATTGCCTTTCGGTGGAACCGGTCGAAACGCCGCGTGGCACCAAACGCCGCATCAACCAGTCTTCGTGCAATAAGGATTTCTCTTGCGTAAAGGGCTACTGCCCCAGCTTCGTTACGCTCGTGGGCGCGCAGCCTCGCAGGCCACGGCCGGCGGACATCCCGGCCCCCATAGGCACCGACCTACCCGCTCCCATACTGCCATCGCTTGAAACGCCCTATGGCGTGCTTGTGACCGGTATCGGCGGAACCGGCGTCGTCACGATCGGCAATCTGCTGGGCATGGCGGCGCATCTGGAAGGTAAAGGCGTGAGCGTGCTGGACATGGCGGGCCTGGCGCAGAAAGGCGGGGCGGTGACGAGCCATATCCGCATCGCGAATGATCCCGCAGACATCATGGCCACAAGAATCCCCACCGGCCGAGCCCGGCTGCTGCTGGGTTGTGATGCCATCGTGAGCACGGCCGCCGACGTGCTTGACCGGGTAGAGGCCGGGCAGACGCGCGCCGTGATCAACGACACACCCGCCCCCACGGCGCAGGTCATCCACGACGCATCCTGGCGCTACCCCACTGCCCGTACTCGTGAGCGCCTGCAAACTGCGTTAGGCGGGCAGTGCGAATTCATGGATGCGAGTGCGCTGGCGCTCTCCCTGTTGGGAGACACCATTTATGCCAACCCGCTGATGCTGGGGTACGCCTGGCAGAAGGGATGGATTCCACTTGAGGAAGGCAGCCTTCGACGCGCCATCGAGCTCAATGCCGTGATGGTGGAAAAAAACCTGGCCGCCTTCGATTGGGGCAGGCGTGCGGCCCACGACGGAGCAGCGGCGCTGCTTGCTGCGCAACGCCCAGGCGATCCAGCAGGCGCCGGCGGGGCAGTCGCCACCAGTAAACCCACCACAAACATCCTGCCGCTGCCGGAGACTCTGGACCAATGCATTGCCAGAAATGAAGCGTGGCTTACGGCCTATCAGAGCGCCGCTTACGCCCGCCGGTACCGTGCCGCGGTCGACGCCGTTCGAGCCAGGGAAGAAAGCTTGCTCAACGCATCGGCTACAGCGGGCCGCCCGGGCCGGGTCGGTGCAGCGGAGGACCTGCCCCTTACCCTGGCCGTGGCTCATAACCTCGCCAAACTGATGGCGTACAAAGACGAATACGAGGTGGCCCGCCTGCATGCCGACCCCTCATTTATGGCCGACCTGCGCGAAACGTTTGAAGGCGAACCGGGTCGCGACTATCAGATCAGGTTCCATATGGCGCCGCCCACTTTGGCGAAGCGCGATGAAGTGCATCGTCCGAAGAAAACGGAGTTCGGCCAATGGATGTTGAACGCCATGAAGCTGCTTGCACGCTTCCGGCGCCTGCGTGGCACCGCGCTCGACCCCTTCGGTCGCAGCGAGGAACGGCGGCGCGAACGGGCCTGGATCAGAGACTATGAAATCATGCTAGATGAATTTGTCCGTTCGCTGGATCTGGCACGCTTGCCCACCGCCATTGAGCTAGCCCGGCTGCCGGAGACGATTCGCGGCTACGGTTACATCAAGGAAGCCGCGATGGACGCCGCCGAGGCGCGCCGCGCCGCCCTGATGGAGCAATATCGCAACGGGCCTGCCCAGGAAATAAAACGGGCGGTGGCCTGATGCGGCACGCCTCTGCAGTCCTTGCCTCATCCCTTCGCCTCTTTCTGGAGCAGAATCGAACACGAATGCCGTTGAATCCAGTTCTCTACAGCGTGAGGTACTGGCGGCGTAGCGCCTCGTCGTCCAGTAACTCACGCATGGAGCCGCTGTAGCGAATGATGCCTTTTTCAAGCACATAGCTGCGCTCGGCCACCAGGCGCGCAAACGGAATATTCTGTTCAGACAGCAGAATGCTGGTGCCGTGGGATTTCAGCCGATGAATCATGGCCACCATCTGTTCCACCACGATGGGTGCCACCCCCTCTGAAGGCTCATCGAGCAACAGTAGTTGCGGATTGCCCATGAGGCTACGTGCCACGGTGAGCATTTGCTGCTCCCCTCCGCTCAGCGTACCGGCCTGACGGTGTCGCAAGGGCTGCAGGGGTGGGAACAAGTCGTACAGCGCTTCACTCGTCCAGCGCGCGGCGGACGGCTCAAGGGCGGCTTTCCCGACACCCCGCCTTGCCGGCTGGCGCCCAAGCGCTAGATTTTCATCCACGGTCAGCTCGGTGAACACGCGCCGGTCTTCCGGCACATAGCCCATGCCCAGCCGCGCCATCTCAAACGGCCGAAGCCGCCCCACCGCCTGATCTCTGAACTGCATGCGGCGGCTACGCCGCTCCACCATTCCCATGATGGCTTTCAAGGTGGTGGATTTGCCCGCGCCATTACGGCCCATGAGCGCAACGACTTCGCCGTGTCCGACATGCAGGCTTACGCCACGCAACACCTGGGCAGCCCCATACCATGCATCGAGCTCCTCGACATGCAGGAGCCCTTCTACAGTGCTGACGCCCACGCTCACCGGACGATCCAGTTCATATCGCGTCATGAGCGTCCCTCGGTTTCGGGCGCGCCACCATCAGAAGCTGCGGGGCCGCTAAATCCAAGCGCTTCCGCCCCGAAGCCCAACCCGGGCGTAGTACCGAAATAGACTTCGCGAACCTGCGGGTGGGCACGTATTTCATCGGGCGAACCCTGCGCGATCAACTTGCCCCGTGCCAGCACAATGATGCGGTCTGCATAGTCAAATACGACGTCCATGCTGTGCTCCGTGAATAGCACTCCCATATCGCGCGATTTGATGATCCGCTTCACCAGAGCGACGAGCGCGTTGCGCTCGGCCGGCGCCATGCCGGCAGTGGGCTCATCCATCAGCAGCAGGCGCGGCTCTGCGGCCAGGCTCATGGCGAATTCCAGGCGCTTGACGTCGCCATAGGCCAGATCCCCAGCCGGCTTATGCGCCAGATGGCGCATGCCGACCTGATCCAGAAGCTCCATGGCTTTCTCGGGCTCATGCCGGTCGGCACGCGAGAGAAACGAGAAAACGCGCCGGCGGTGCGAGATCAGCGCCGCCTGCACGTTCTGAAGCGCGGTAAGCGATGCGAAGGTGGCCGCGATCTGGAAACTGCGGCCCACGCCCAGGCGAGCCACTTTGTGGGAGGGCATGCCGAGTATCTCGCGGCCCTGGAAGTGAACGGATCCGGCGGTGGCGCTCAGCTGGCCGTTGATCATATTGAAGGTGGTGGATTTCCCCGCCCCGTTGGGCCCGATCATGGCCAACAGCTCCCCTGCGCCCACATCGAAGTCCACGCCGTCCACGGCAAGGTTTCCTCCAAACCGCCGGGTCAGCCCACGGACCTGCAAGAGCGTGGTCATGTCCGCCTCCCGGTCCAGCGGGCGAACTGACCGGCGATTCCCTGCGGAAAGGCCATGACGATCAAAAGAATCACGGCACCGAACAATGCGCCCCAGTACTCAGTGACGCCGACGAAGTAGTCGCGCATGGCCGTAAATGCCACGCCGCCCACCACCGGCCCGGCCAGTTGCTGGATGCCGCCCAGCAGGACCATGACCAGCGCATCGACCGAGGTCCCCACCATCAGCGTCTCGGGTGATACGCCGCCCTTCGAAAACACGAACAGTCCCCCGGCTACCCCGGCCAGCACACCCGCAATACAGAAGGCGACCAGGCGCAGCCGCCGCACGTCCACGCCCAGAGCGTCGGCGCGCAGCGACGAATCACGGGCGCCGCGCAATAGCAGCCCAAAGGGAGAAAAGGCGACGCGGCGCACCAGTACCACCACCGTCAGCGCAATGGCCGCCACAAAGTAATACCACGCGGTGCCGCTCAGCCACGGCTCCGGCCACACCCCGATCATTCCGTTTGAGCCACCCGTCACGGCGTCCCACTGATAAACCACCGACCACACGATCTGCGCGAAAGCGAGCGTCAGCATTGCGAGGTAGACGCCGGCGAGCCGTACACAAAACCAGCCGAAGGCCAGCGCCGCAAGCCCGGCCAACACCGGCGCGGCGAGTAGCGAGGCCGCCATACTCCATCCCAGGGTCTTGAACGCCAGTGCCACCCCGTAGGCGCCCAGACCGAAATAGGCGGCGTGCCCAAACGAAACCATGCCGCCCAGACCCATCATGAAATGCAGGCTCACGGCGAACACGACAGCAATCAGCATGTCTTGCGCGAGAATGGTGGCGTACGGCAACCAGTCCCCCAGCAAGGGCAGAACGAGCACCAGCGCGGCCGCCGCCAGGGCCGCCCATCTCAGGCTGCGGCCCGCGGGCACCAGAGGCGTTTCGGCGCCGCCGACGGTGCGCGATATGGCCAGCGGCCGCCCCAGCAGGCCCCAGGGGCGGAAAACCAGCACGATCGCCATGAAGACAAACTCAATGACAAGTGTCAGTCGGGGAAACGCGATCTCGATGCCCGCCAGTTCCACCACGC
>JAJUGH010000169.1 GCA_029268265.1 Alcaligenaceae bacterium
AGGTTCAGCGACACTCCGGTGGGGTTCTGGAAATTCGGCAGTGCATACAGGAAACGCGCGCCTGCTGCCAACTGTTCAGTGATTTCTTCGGGAATCAGGCCGCCTTCATCGGTGGGCACCGAGGCGTAGGCGGGCTCGAACAGCGAGAATGATTGCAGCGCGCCCAGATAGCTGGGGGCCTCGACCAGCACCTTGCTGCCCGGATCAACGAACAGCTTGCCGAGCATGTCCAGCGCTTGCTGCGAGCCGGATACGATCAACACTTCATCCAGCGAGACGTCGACGCCGCGGCTGCGGAAGTCATCGGCCACCCACTGGCGCAACGGCGTGTAGCCCTCGGTGGGGCCGTACTGCAACGCCGCCTTGCCGTTCTGCTGCAGGACGCGATCAAAGGCCGCGTTGATCTCTTCCACCGGGAATCCACCCGGGGCCGGCAGGCCGCCGGCAAAGGAAATGACTTCCGGCCGCTCGGTGACCTTCAGGATCTCTCGAATGGTGGAACTGGTGAGCTGCTGGGCTCGCTGGGAAAAAGTGTAGGGAACGGTGTAGGAATCCATTTTCGAGAAATCCGGCAAAAAGAACGCAATCCTTTAGATTACCGCAAAGCGGCAGCTTTTCCTTGATATGTCGGCCTGGCTAGACCGTGACGCTGATCACATCCGCCAAGGCATCGGTGAAATGCTCGACATTGGCGGTATTCAACCCGGGCACCGCAATACGGCCGGAATCGATGATGTAGACGCCGTGTCTCTCGCGCAGCGTCTGCAACTGCTCGCGCGACAAGCCGCTGTAAGTGAACATGCCGCGCTGACGGATGAAGTAGTCGGCGTCGTAGTCGGGCAGCTTCGTGGACAGTTGTTCGTGCACCAGCCCGCGCATCTGCGCCATGCGATCACGCATGGTCGACACTTCGGCCACCCATTGTGAGTGCAGCTCGGGATCATTCAGCACACCGGCCACCACGTGGCCGCCATGCGAAGGTGGGCTGGAGTAAATACGCCGCACGATGGCCTTCAGCTGCCCCAGCACCAGATCCGCCTCTGCCGACGAGCCGCACACCACCGAGAGACCGCCGCAACGCTCACCATAAACCGAGAGATTTTTGGAGAAGGAGTTGGCCACCAGCACGGTCAGGCCTGCATCGGCCATGGCTCGCACGGCGTAGGCGTCTTCGTCCATTCCGGAGCCAAAGCCCTGATAGGCGATATCCAGGAAGGGTATGAGGCGGCGTTGCTGCAGAACCTGAATGACCTCATCCCACTGGGCCTGCGATAGATCCACACCCGTAGGGTTATGGCAGCATGGGTGCAGAAGCACGATGCTGTGCGATGGCAGCTCGCGAAGGCATTCCATCATGGCGTCGAACGCGAGGCCCTTGGTGGCTTGGTCGTAATACGGGTAGCTGTTCGTGGGTATGCCGGCGCCGCCAAAGATGGCGTAATGGTTGTCCCAGGCCGGATCACTGATCCAGATCTGGCTCTCCGGGTACGCCGCGTGCAAGAGGTCGGCACCCACCTTGAGCGCTCCGGTCCCGCCCAGGGTCTGGATGGTGGCCACACGGCCTTCGGCCACCGCCGTGCTGGCTTCACCGAACACCACGCGCTGCACCGCGGAGCGATAAGCGGCCAGGCCTTCCATCGGCAAGTAGGTGCAAGGCGCAGGGTCAGCCGCCAGCCGGGTCTGCACCGTTGCGACGGACGGCAGTACGGGAATACGGCCCGCATCGTCGTAATACAGCCCGATGGTGAGGTTGATCTTCTGCGGATGCGTATTCCGGTGGAAGGCATCGTTCAGCCCGAAGATGGGATCGCCGGCGTACTGCTCAAGGTGCTTGAACATGGTGAAGGATCTGCCTAGAAAAGGTGCCCGGCATGAAACGCTATACACGCAACCTGCCGACTCATAAAATCACTGCCCCGCTTTTCAAGCGCCGATGCCTCGGGCGCGCGGGGTGGACCATGCACCATTATAAGAAGGAGTTGGGTCTTGATTGATCGCGAGTACGACGCCCTGTTCCGCGACCTGGCGGAGCAGGGCTTTAGTTGCAGGGATGGCGTGCTGCCGCCTGACCTGATCCATGACCTTTATGAAGAAGGCCTGAGGGCCTGGCAAGCGGGAGATTTTTCGGAAGCGCGAGTCGGCCCGCCCCAACAGCAGCGCCGCATACCGTCCATACGCGGCGACTCCATACGATGGCTGGACGACCGGCGCGGCGAAGCCGGACAAGAGCAGACGGCACAATCCCGTTTCCTGGACTGGTCAGAAACACTACGCCAGGCACTCAATCAGCACTTCTTTCTGGGGCTGCAACGCTCAGAGTTCCATTTTGCCCACTACGCGCCAGGAGCCGGCTACGGGCGACATATGGACCAGCATCGCGGCCAGCCTCACCGCCGCATCACCCTGATTCTCTACCTCACTCCGGAGCGCAGCCCTGAAGACGGTGGCGAGCTCTGCCTTTTTCACCCCGAAGACCCTGACCGCGAATGGCTGCGCGTTGAGCCGGAACGCGGGCGACTCGTACTGTTTCGCAGTGAGCTGCTGCCCCATTCGGTCCTCCCCGCGCGGCGCCCGCGCTGGAGCCTGACCGGCTGGTTTCGCAACGACCCTTAGGCGAGATACTTCTCGAACCAGGCCAAGGCGCGCTTCCACCCGCTCTTGGCGGCGTCTTCACGATAGCTGGGGCGGTAGTCAGCGTGAAAAGCGTGGGGCGCGGCCGGGTACACGACGAACTCTGATGCCTGAGCAGCCTCGCTGCCCTTGGCCAGTGCCACCTTCATTTTGTCGATGGTGTTCAGGGGAATGCCGGAGTCGTCCTCGCCATACAGGCCGAGCACCGGAGCGTTGATATCGGCGGCGACGTCGACCGGATGACGGGGCCGCAGCTCATCTTCCTCTCCCACCAATTTGCCATACCACGCGACTCCCGCTTTCAGGCGGGGATTGTGGGCAGCATAGAGCCACACTACCCGGCCGCCCCAGCAAAAGCCGGTGATGCCGAGCCGGTTCACATTGCCGCCATTCTGGCCGGCCCATGCGACCGCCGCGTCGAGATCGGACATGACCTGCTCGTCGGGCACCTTATTGACCACTTCAGAAAGCAGGCGCGGGATTTCGGTATAGCGCGCGGGATCGCCCTGCCGGACGTACATCTCCGGGGCAAGCGCCAGATAGCCTTCCTTGGCAAGCCGGCGGCAGACGTCCTGTATGTACTCATGCACGCCAAAGATTTCCTGCACCACCAGGATGACCGGGAGACCGGTTTTGCCTTCGGGCATGGCCCGATAGCCGGGAATGGACCCGCCTTCCACCGGTATGCGGACCTCGCCCGCCGTGAGGCCTTCGGCATCGGTCTTGATGGCTGTCTGGGCAGCCACCCGCCCGGCTGCTGCGGCGAAACCCGCCGCCAACGACGTGGTCAGAAAGCCCCGTCGGTTGAGCCGCAAAGGCGGCATCAGGCTGTCGTACTCCGGTCCCAAGCCCTCGAGCTTATTCATCGCAACTCCTCAAGTGTTGCACCACCGTTGATCGAAACGCCTTCCAGCTGATTATTTCACTTCTTCCCCTTGTCCTCCACATGCTCGGGCTTCCCTTTTCGGGAAGTCGCCGCCATGTCTTCCAGCTCCTTCTTCGACATGGACTCATGCATGGACTTTGATGCGCCCTTCAATTCCTTGACAGGGGTGTCGCCGCGTTTGGCGGACAGCGCTGCGCCCGCCGCTTTCTGCTGTGCCTTGGATTTCGCCGGCATTTTTCTCTCCTTGATTTCGTCCGCCGCCCCGGTCATGTGATGCAACGGCGGCGGCCCGCCGAGCAGCATTTGCGGTGCCCGCGGGAACAGCCCTTGCTTACACCCGGTGACCCATTAGTAACAACCAAGAAGGAAGGATGGTCACCATGAAGATCTCTCGCGCACTCCTTTGCACCGCCGCCGGTTTCACGCTGATGTACGGCGCCGTTGCTGCAGAACTCGCCAATGACGATCAGGAATTCCTGCGCAAGGCCGGCGAAAGCGGACTGCTCGAAATGCAGGCCAGTGAATTGGCTGTCGAGAAGGCACAGCATCCGGAGGTAAAGAAATTCGCTGAAATGATGATCAAGGATCACGGGCAGGCGAACAAGGAGCTGAAGTCCCTGGCCGAAAGCAAAGGCTTTCAGCTTCCGATCGAACTGGAAGGTGATAAGCAGGACCTGATGAAAGAACTGCGTCAGGCAGAAGGCGCTAGCTTTGATGATGAATACGTTGACGAAGTGGCCGTCGACGCACATGAAGACGCGGTCGACCTCTTTGAAGATGCAGCAGAGAATGCGGAAGACGCCGACATCAAGGCATTCGCAGCAAAGCTGCTTCCGACCTTGCAGTCGCATCTTGAGCAAGGCGAAAAGCTGAATGATCTGCTTGATGATGCTGACAACCGCGAGCGCTCCAACGGCAATGCTGCGGCTGGCGGTCAGGGCGCCGCGGCCGGTGGCGGCGACGGATCGGTCGTAATCCCCAAGGCCGGCTCCTGATCGCAAAGGCCGGCTTGATCGCAAAGATTCGCACTTAAACGCTCTCCCTCGCGTGGTAATGTACGGCGCAAACAACCACGGGAGGGAGACGCTTCATGAAGTTCGTTCGCTACGGCCAGCGTGGCCTGGAAAAGCCTGCCGCCATTGACGCCGGCGGCACGCTACGCGACCTGTCATCCGTTCTTCAAGACATCACCGCCGACGACATCGCCAGTGGCAGGCTGTCGGCCATTACCGAGGCGCAGCTGGCCGCGCTTCCCGCCGTGGAATCGCCCACACGCCTGGGCATCCCGTTTACCGGCACCCGAAAATTCCTGGGCATCGGCCTGAACTATCACGATCATGCGCGTGAAATCGGCGCCGAACTCCCGAAAGAACCCATTCTTTTCATGAAGGCCATCAGCAGCTTGAGCGGGCCGAATGATCCCGTCGAACTGCCGCCCGGCTCTCAGAAATCCGATTGGGAGGTCGAACTCGGAATCGTCATCGGCAAGCGCGTCAGGAATATCGCCGTGAGCGACGCCATGGACGCCGTCTTCGGTTACTGCCTGGTCAACGACGTCAGTGAACGTGCCTGGCAGATGGAGCGCGGCGGCACCTGGGATAAGGGCAAGGGCTGGGACACCTTCGGGCCCGCAGGGCCCTGGCTCGTCACCAAGGATGAGATTCCCGACCCGCAAAAGCTGGACATTTGGCTCGAACTCAACGGTGAGCGGATGCAGTCCGGCACCACCGCGGACATGATTTTCGACGTACCCGCTCTGGTGAGCAGCCTGAGCGGGTACATGACGCTGGAGCCCGGAGACATCATCACCACCGGCACACCCGCCGGCGTGGGCCTCGGCATGAAGCCGCCCCGCTTCCTGAAGGCCGGCGACGTCATGCGTTTGGGTGTAAGCGGGCTGGGCGAGCAACGCCAGGAAGTTCGGTAGTTACGGTCTGAAGGGTTGGCTTGATGGTAATGAAGGGTTCAATTACCATCAAGACAGCGACTACCCACGCATCACGTTCTCCTCCATGCTGACCGGAGCTTACGGTGACCACCACGCTAACCGTTACGAAAAAAGGTCAGATCACGCTGAAGCGCGATCTGCTGAATCACCTGGGTATCA
>JAJUGH010000170.1 GCA_029268265.1 Alcaligenaceae bacterium
ACGGAATCAGGCCTGCGTCGTCTGGCGGTCGGGACCATGGCTGGCGATGCGGTGCTCGTGCCGGCGGAGTGCCTTCCCGGAATGGACCCGGACACACGAGCCCGGGAGCTTCTGCGGCTTAATCTGCACGAAAGCGGTGGTGTGTTGCGCCGGATCACGGGGGCGCTTTCGAACGTGACGGGTCTGCTGCGTGAGGGTGAGGAGCACCGTCTTCTATTGCTCAACCCGGACGCCAATGAGTCGGTCACGGTGGATCGACACCTGATAGAGCGCCGTCTGCCGGACGGCATGGTGTTGCGGGCGGAGGACTCCAGCATGCTGGCGCTGGAGCCTGCCGGCTGGACCTTTCTCACCCTGGCGAGGACGCCGCCGGTAGCGTCGCTCGGGACGAGCTCAAGCCAGACGCGCCGCAGCCTTGCCGCCGCCATGCGCAGCCCCCGTATTGCGATCGAAGATGTGCGGCCGGCCGTCGACGGTGGTGTCTTTGCCGTGAAGCGTACGCTGGGAGAATCCGTCGTCATTGGCGCGAATATATTCATGGACGGCCATGAAGAACTGGCTGCAGAAGTGCTGTGGCGATCGGCCGACGAGACGGACTGGCATCATGAGCCCATGATCTTGCGCGGCAATGACGCGTGGGAGGCCCGGATCGCGCCCCGTCGCCTCGGCACGCACGTGTTCGTAGTCCGTGCATGGCTGGATCGATGGGAGACGTTCCGCGTCCAGCTGGAAAAGAAGTTCGCTGCCGGCAACGACGTGCGCGTCGAGGTCGAAGAAGCGCGACACGTATTGGTGGCCCACCTTGGGCGCGCGCGTGGAGAGCGCGCGCACGCGGCGGCGGCACTGGAAGCGGCGCTGGAGGTCGTGGGGCGGCCGCTGGTGGAGCCGCCTACGGCACGGCGCCGACGGACGAAGGCGGCTTCGGACGGCAATGGCGTCAATGACGCGCCCACACTCCCGCCCGCATCAGCGGAGCAAGTCAGGGCGCTGCTGGCGGACGAGCTGGCGCAGGCCATTCATATCGTGGACGAGCGCGCTTTCGAAGTCGAGACGCCGGTTCACTATCCGTTATGCATTGAGCGTAGCGAAGCGACGTTCGCGAGCTGGTATGAGCTCTTTCCCCGCTCCCAAAGCCCCGTGGAAGGGCGGCACGGCACTTTGCGGGACGTGATTGCGCGCTTGCCCATGATCCAGAGCATGGGTTTCGATGTGCTGTACTTCCCACCGATTCATCCGATCGGTACCCGCAACCGCAAGGGTCGTAACAATTCGCTGACCGCCGAGCCGGGTGATCCCGGCAGCCCCTATGCCATCGGGGCGCCCGAGGGCGGCCACGATGCGCTGCACCCCGAGCTTGGAACATTGGACGATTTCCGGGAGCTCATTGAAGCCGCCAAGCATCATGGGTTGGAAATCGCCATGGATTTCGCGATCCAGTGTTCTCCGGATCACCCGTGGCTCAAGGAACACCCTGACTGGTTCAACTGGCGCATCGATGGCAGCCTTAAGTACGCCGAGAATCCGCCGAAGCGCTACGAGGACATCGTCAATCCGGATTTCTACAGCCCGCTGGCCAGCACGCCGCGTCAGGCCGCTTTGTGGCGCGCTTTGCGCGACGTGGTGCTCTTCTGGGCGGGGCAAGGCGTCAAGATCTTCAGGGTGGACAATCCGCACACCAAGCCGCTGCCCTTCTGGCAGTGGATGTTGCGCGAAGTGCGTGAGCGCCATCCCGACGTGATCTTTCTTTCCGAGGCGTTCACCAGGCCGGCAATGATGTACCGGCTCGCCAAGATCGGCTTCTCGCAGTCGTACACCTACTTCACATGGCGCAACACGCGCCGCGAGCTGACGAGCTATCTCGAAGAGCTCAATCGCGAGCCGGTGCGGGACTTCTTCCGCCCGAACTTTTTCGTCAATACGCCCGATATCAACCCGTGGTTCCTGCAAACCTCCGGGCGGCCGGGATTCCTGATACGTGCCGTGCTGGCCGGGACACTGGCCGGGTCCTGGGGCATGTACAACGGCTTCGAGCTGTGCGTGGCCGACCCGGTGCCTGGCAAGGAGGAGTATCTGGACTCCGAGAAATATCAGCTGCGGCGCTGGGACATGGATGCGCCCGGCAACATCATTCAGGAGATCAGCTGGCTGAACCGGATGCGGCGCGCGCACCCGGCATTGCAAAGCCACCTGGGCATACGCTTTCATGCGGTGGACAACGAGCAGATGATTTTTTATTCGCGCCATAGCCCGGAGGGCGACAGCATCGTGCTGGTGGTGGTCAGTCTGGATCCTCACCACCGGCAGTCAGGCACGCTCGATCTGCCGCGCTGGGAGTGGGGAATGGACGGCGATGCACCCTTGCATTTGCACGACCTTTACGAAGACACCCATTTCACTTTGCATGGCCGGAGCCACCGTCTGGCCCTTTCGCCCGAACGGCCGTTTGCGCTGTGGGCGATCACTTCGCCACATAGGGAGGCGGCATGAGTTCAAGACCGCCACGCAAATCCAGGGTGCTGAACGAGAGCGGCTGGTACAAGGATGCCGTCATCTACCAGCTGCACGTGAAGTCCTTCTTCGACTCGAACAACGACGGCATTGGGGACTTTCCGGGGCTTATCGCGCAGCTGGATTACATCGCTGGGCTGGGCGTCAACACGATCTGGCTGCTGCCGTTCTACCCGTCACCGCGCCGTGACGACGGCTACGACATCGCCGAGTACCGCGATGTGCATCCGGACTACGGCACGCTGGCCGATGTACGGCGCTTCATCCGGGAGGCGCACGCCCGCAATCTGCGTGTGATCACCGAACTTGTGGTGAATCACACGTCGGATCAGCACGAGTGGTTTCAACGCGCCCGCCGCGCCCGCCCGGGATCCGCGGCGCGAGACTTCTACGTCTGGTCGGACAATGACCAGCGTTACTCAGGTACCCGCATCATTTTCTGCGATACCGAATCTTCGAACTGGACCTGGGATCCAGTGGCCGGCGCCTATTACTGGCACCGCTTCTATTCGCACCAGCCCGACCTGAACTACGACAACCCGCGCGTCCTGCGCGAAGTCATTTCCGTGATGCGTTTCTGGCTCGATATGGGCGTGGACGGACTACGGTTGGATGCGGTTCCGTATCTGGTGGAGCGAGAAGGCACCAACAACGAGAATCTTCCCGAAACCCATGCCGTGTTGCGGGAGATTCGTGCGGCGCTGGACCGCGATTATCCGGACCGGCTCCTCTTGGCCGAGGCCAATCAGTGGCCCGAAGATGCCCAGGAGTATTTCGGTAATGGCGACGAATGCCACATGAGCTTCCATTTCCCGCTCATGCCGCGCATGTATATGGCCATCGCCCGCGCAGACCGCTTTCCGATCACCGACATCATGCAGCAGACCCCGGAAATTCCGGAAAACTGCCAGTGGGCGATCTTCCTGCGCAACCATGATGAACTGACGCTGGAAATGGTGACCAGCAACGAGCGCGATTACCTCTGGGAAGTCTATGCGGCGGACCGACGTGCCCGCATCAATCTGGGCATTCGGCGCCGGCTGGCGCCTCTGCTGGAACGCGATCGCCGGCGCATCGAGTTGATGACCAGCCTGTTGCTGTCGATGCCCGGCACCCCCGTGCTGTATTACGGGGATGAGATCGGCATGGGCGACAACATCCACCTGGGGGATCGCGATGGCGTTCGCACGCCGATGCAGTGGTCCGCCGACCGCAATGGCGGCTTCTCGCGCGCCGATCCGGAACAATTGACGCTGCCCGTGCTGCTTGGGCCCCTGTATGGCTATGAGGCCGTGAATGTGGAAGCGCAACAGCGCGATCCGCATTCGCTGTTGAACTGGACGCGCAGGATGCTGGCCAAACGACAGCAGACGAAAGTGTTCGGGCGTGGCCAGCAGCGCTTTCTTTATCCCGGCAACCGCAAAATACTGGCCTATCTGCGTGAGTATGAGGGCGAGACCCTGCTTTGTGTCGCGAACCTCTCGAATGCGTCGCAGCCGGTCGAGCTGGATCTTTCGGACATGTCCGGCAGGGTGCCCGTGGAGCTGTTGGGCGGTACACCGTTCCCGACCATCGGCGAACTTCCTTACCTGCTTACCCTGCCGCCCTACGGTTTCTACTGGTTCGACCTGAGTGAGAGTGCCAGTCCGCCGGTCTGGCACGCGATCTACCCGCCGCAACAGCCGGAGCTTTCCACCCTGGTGTTGCGCAAGCGGCGCGGCTACCAGATGCTGGAGCGCTCATGGCGTGCGTTGAATGAAGAGGTTCTGCCTCGATATCTGTCGAACCAGCGCTGGTTCCCCGAGAACGATGCGCGCTCGAAGTTCCGCGTGCTCTATATCGAACCGCTACCCGGGCAGACCGACGTCTTCATGGCGGAGGTCGCCGTGCAGGATTCGGATAAGGGAGACAGCTGGCTCCTGCCCATGGCGCTGCTCTGGGCTGAAAGCATTGAAGGGATGCCTTTGCAGTACGCGCTGGCGCGGGTTCGCCGGGGGCCGGAGGTCGGATACGTCACGGAAGCATACACACTGCCGTCGTTCGCCTTGTCCATGCTCGACAACCTGCGTAGTGCCAAGGAGCACCATCTGCCGGTGGGCCGGTCCCGCTCAATGTTGAAGTTCCAGGGTGAAAAAGGATTGGCCGAGCTGGAATGGTCCGCCGATACCGAGGTGGAGTGGTTCCACGGCGAGCAGTCCAACAGCACGATGCTGGTGGGTGAACACATCATGCTGAAGTTGCTGCGTCACGTCGTGCCGGGCGTACACCCCGAGGCTGAAATGACGCGTCGCCTCACACAGGCGGGGTATCCCAATGCGGCAGAGCTGTTGGGTGAGGTGCTGCGCATTTCGCCCGACGGGACCTCGCATACGCTCATGCTGGCGCATCGTCGAGTTCACAACCAGGGGGATGCCTGGTCCTGGACGCAGGAGTTCCTGAAGCGCAGTCTGGAAACGGCCGCACTGACCGGTGAAAGCGGCGAGGACTATGCCGACGAACTGGCGCCATACGAGGCCGTGGCGCACATGATGGGGCGCCGGCTTGCCCAAATGCATGGTGTGCTGGCCGAGCCCTGCGAGGATCCGGCCTTTGCCCCGGAGGTGGTGGACGCAGCGGCGGCCCGCGGTTGGGCGAAGTCCATACGCGGCATGCTGTCGTCTGCCATGAAGGCGGCAGAGAAACATCGCAGCCAGTTCGACGAGGCCGCCATGGCGGTGCTGGACGAACTCAAGGCGGGTCGCGCGGCGCTGGAAGAGCAGATCGAGCGCCGCGCTCAGGAGAGTAAGGGTTGCCTGCTGATCCGGATACATGGCGACCTGCATCTGGGGCAGATCCTCATTGCTCAGGGCGACGTGTACTTCATCGACTTCGAAGGCGAACCGGTAAGGCCGCTCGAGGAACGACGCGCGCGCTCTTTTCCCTCGCGCGACCTGGCTGGATTGCTGCGCTCGTTCGATTATGCGGTGGCGGTATTCGATTCCCTGCCGGATGCCGGCACGGGCAGCACGAGCGCCATTACGGCCGAGGCCGAATCGCTGGCGATTCCCGATACGGCCGACCTGGCGAACCGCCGGCATGA
>JAJUGH010000171.1 GCA_029268265.1 Alcaligenaceae bacterium
GCCAGATTCTGGTGAGCCTGATGGCGCCCCGACGCGGTGAGATGATCATCGACTATTGCGCAGGGGCGGGCGGCAAGACGCTGCTACTCGGTGCCATGATGCGGTCGACCGGGCGTCTGTACGCGTTCGACGTTTCATCAGCGCGTCTGGCGCGTGCGAAGCCGCGCTTCGCACGCAGCGGCCTATCCAACATCGTTCCCGTCGTCATTCAGCCCTCGAACGACCAGCGCGTGAAGCGGCTGCGCGGCAAGGCGCAGCGCGTTCTCGTGGATGCGCCGTGCACTGGCCTGGGGACCTTGCGGCGGAATCCTGACCTCAAGTGGCGCCAACATCCGGAGTCCGTTGCGGACTTCGTCGCGCTGCAGCGCAATATCCTCCACGACGCCGCAGCGTGCGTGGCCCCGGGCGGCCGTCTCGTTTACGCAACGTGTTCGGTTTTGCCGGAAGAGAATCAACAGCAGGTGGAACATTTCCTCCAGACGCATCCTGATTTCGAGTTGCTTGACGCGGCGGCCATCGCCCGCGAGCGGGCACCCGACCTCGAGATGGAGGGCCCCTGGCTGCAGATGCGCCCGGACCTTCACGGCACGGACGGCTTCTTCGGGGCAGTCCTGCAGCGCCGCAAGCCGGAGTGACAACGCCTAAGTTGCCGGCGGGCAAGGAATTTGCAAGAAAAAGGTCGCTGTAACGCGGCGTGATCGTTCATGCCGTCTGAACTGTAAAGTTGCTGTCCCCGGGGCTCCATCCGGGGTACACTTTTCCAGATATCTACAGAAGGGGGCAATTCAGCTCTTATGGACCAAGTCTTTCAATATCTGGCCGGTGGCCTGCTGCAACTTTCCTGGTGGCAAGTCGCCCTGATTACGTTGGGTCTCACCCACGTGACCATTGTGTCGGTGACCATTTTTCTTCACCGCAGCCAGGCACACCGCGGCGTGGATCTCCATCCTGCGGTCATGCACTTCTTCCGTTTCTGGCTATGGCTCACCACGGGCATGGTCACCAAGGAATGGGTGTCGATTCACCGCAAACACCACGCCTACGTCGAGCGCGACGGCGATCCCCACTCACCGCTGGTCTATGGCATCGGCAAGGTTTTCTTCCGTGGTGCCGAGCTGTATCGTCACGAAGCCGCCAACGCGGAGACCCTCAAGCGCTTCGGTCACGGCACGCCCGATGACTGGATGGAACGCAACGTCTATACGCGCCACAGCAGCCTGGGCATCCTGATCATGCTCGGCATCGACCTGGCTCTCTTTGGCGCGCTGGGCCTCACGGTCTGGGCCATCCAGATGGCATGGATTCCCTTCTGGGCAGCCGGTGTGGTCAACGGCCTGGGCCATTTCATCGGCTACCGTAATTATTCCAGCCCGGACACCAGCACCAACGTATTTCCGGTGGGCATCATCATCGGGGGCGAGGAACTGCATAACAACCATCACGCGCATGGCACGTCTTGCCGCTTCTCCGCCAAGTGGTGGGAATTCGACATCGGCTGGATGTACATCCGCCTGCTCGCCTTTCTGCGGCTGGCCACCATCCGTCGTGTCGCGCCACGCCTGAAGGTGGAACCGTCCAAGAGCTCCGTCGATCTCGCCACCCTGCAGGCGGTCATCACTCACCGCTACGAGATCCTGGCCACCTACACCCGCATGGTACGCAAGACGGCCGCCGAGGAACTGAGCAAGATGAAGGCCTCTGCCAGCGATGCCGCCAGCGCGGCCACGCTGCAACGTGCCCAGAAGCTGCTGGCCCGAGACGACGACAAGCTTGAGCCCGCACAGTTGGCCGAGATTGAAACGGTCCTGGCGCGCAGCCAGTCGCTCTCCACCCTTGTACAGATGCGTGCTGAATTGGCGCGTCTCTGGGAAAGCTCCAGTGCCAGCAGCGAGCAACTGCTCGCAGACCTGCAGGCCTGGTGCCACCGCGCGCAGCAAAGCGGTATCGATAGCCTTGAGCAGTTTGCCCATCGCCTGCGCCGCTACGCGGCATGATGCAGGGGCTTAACCCGGAGCAGCAGGCAGCCGTCGAGCTGCCTGCGACCCACGCACTGGTGCTGGCGGGAGCAGGTAGCGGCAAGACCCGCGTACTTACCACCCGCATTGCATGGCTCATCCAGACCGGTCAGGTCAGCCCCGGCGGCGTGCTGGCCGTCACGTTCACCAACAAGTCTGCTCGCGAACTGCTCACCCGCCTGTCGAGCCTGATGCCCATCAATACGCGGGGCATGTGGGTAGGCACCTTCCACGGTTTGTGCAATCGCCTCCTGCGTGCCCATCACCGTGATGCAGGCCTGCCGCAGACCTTCCAGATTCTCGACAGTCAGGACCAGCTGGCGGCCATCAAGCGTCTCTTGAAGGCGTCGAATATCGACGACGAAAAGTTTCCGCCTCGGGACGTGCAGCGTTTCATCAACTCCGCCAAGGAAGAAGGCCTGCGTCCTGATGCCGTCGAAGCGCATGATGCGTTTCGCCGCCGCATGGTCGACATCTACCGCCTGTACCAGGATCAGTGCGAACGCGAAGGTGTCGTCGATTTCGCGGAACTGCTGCTGCGTGCTTACGAGCTCTTGCAGCGCAATGCGCCGGTGCGCGAACACTATCAGCGCCGCTTCCGCCATATCCTCATCGACGAATTCCAGGACACCAACGCGCTGCAGTATCGCTGGATCCAGCTACTTGCCGGCGGCGGTGCCGCCGTCTTTGCAGTGGGCGACGACGACCAGTCGATTTATGCCTTCCGGGGGGCCGACGTCGGCAATATGTCCGATTTCGAGCGGGAATACGCACGCGGCAATGTCATCCGCCTGGAGCAGAACTATCGCTCATATGGGCACATACTCGATGCGGCCAATGCACTGATTGCCCACAACCATTCCCGGCTCGGCAAGAATCTCTGGACCGATCAGGGGCACGGTGAACCGATACGCATCACTGAGCAAGCCTCTGATCTGCTCGAAGCCCAGTGGATACTGGAAGAGATCCGCGCGTTGGTCAATGACGGCCGCCGCCGCAGCGAGATCGCCATCCTGTATCGCAGCAATGCACAATCGCGGGTCTTGGAGCACGCGCTTTTCTCTGCCCGGATTCCGTATCGCGTATACGGGGGCCTGCGCTTCTTCGAACGGCAGGAGATCAAGCATGCGCTGGCTTACCTGCGCCTGATCGACAATCCGCACGACGACACTTCCTGGCTTCGGGTCGTGAACTTCCCGGCGCGGGGTATCGGTGCACGCAGCATCGAGCAACTGGCCGACATCGCCCGCGAGCAGGGCAGCAGCCTTTATCGGGCCGCGCCGCTGGTCCCGGGCAGGGCGGGCGCCGCCGTGGCCCGTTTCGCCGCGCTGGTCCAGGGCCTCGCCCACGACGCCCAGTCGCTCACGCTCACTGAGCTGATCGAGCACGTCGTTCGGGAAAGCGGTCTGGCTGCTCACTACGAAGCGGATCGCGAAGGGCAGGACCGCCTGGAAAACCTGCAGGAGCTGGTCAACGCGGCGGCCGTATTCAGCAGCGAAGAAGGTTTCGACGGTCTCCCGGCGGGCCGGGCACTGGATCCGGTTGTGGCGCCCGGAGACGATTCTGATTCTTTCCCCGACGGCCTCACGCCGCCGGCCGGCATGTCGCCCCTGGCGGCCTTTCTGTCGCATGCCTCACTCGAGGCCGGCGAAAGCCAGGCCGCGGCCGGAGAAGAGGCCGTGCAGCTCATGACGGTCCACGCGGCCAAGGGTCTGGAATTTGATGTCGTCTTCATCACAGGGCTGGAAGAGGGTCTGTTCCCCCACGAGAACAGCATCCTCGAAGCCGCGGGTCTCGAAGAAGAACGGCGCCTCATGTATGTGGCCATCACCCGCGCACGTGAACGCCTCTACCTGACGCTCGCGCAAAGCCGCATGTTGCACGGGCAGACCCGTTATGCCTTGCGCTCCCGATTCCTGGAAGAGATACCGGAAGAGCATGTGAAGTGGCTTTCCCCCCGACAGGCATCGCAGCCGCCCGCAGCGGCTGCCTGGGGCGGCGCGTTTCGGCGCGGGCGCGGATTCGGCGGAGCGGGTACCAGCCTTACGCCTAGCGCACCCTTATCGGTGACCACCGGCGTCACCGTGGGCGCTCAGCAATTCCGCATCGGAACGGGCGTGCGGCATGCGCGATTTGGTGAAGGCACGGTGATCTCTCTCAGTGGCAACGGGACCGACGCGCAGGCTCAGATTCAATTCCGGGATGTGGGCATGAAGACCCTGGCGCTGGGTATTGCGCGGCTGGAAATCATCGCTTAGTCGTGAGTGGGCGACTGGCCACCGGGTACGTGTTCGCGCCGGTGGCCCGCCATTTCAGGATGGTAAGGGGAATTCGCGGTCCACGGCCTCGAGTTCTTCCTGTAGTTCCAGCCAGGATTCTTCCAGCTCGGCGTGCCGTTTTGTCAGTTCACCATGCTCGCTCAGCACGCGCAGGCGCTCCTCGCGCCGATCCTCACCGTACAGTTCCGGGTCGGCAATCACGGCATCCAGTTCCTGCAATCGCGAGGCCGCCGACTCCATCTCGGTTTCGATTTTGCGCAGACGCGCTTCCAGCGGTTTGCGCAGCGCCGCGCGCTGCTGACGCAGTTCTGCTTCCAGCCGTCGCTGCGTGCGCCGGTCTACCGTTCCGTCGCCCTGGGTCTGGGCATTGCGCTCATCGCGCTCGAGACTCCTTATCCGGCTGCTACGCTCAGTCAACCAGCTGCGGTAATCTTCCAGGTCGCCATCGAACTCCTGTACTCGGCCGTCGGCCACGACCCAGAAGCTGTCCACCGTCGTGCGAAGCAGATGGCGGTCGTGCGAGACGAGCAGCATGCTGCCCCCGAATTCTGCCAAGGCGGCCGTCAGCGCCTCGCGTGTGTCGACGTCGAGGTGGTTGCTCGGTTCGTCCAGCAGCAACAGATTAGGCTTGCGGCGCACGATGAGCGACAGCGCAAGGCGCGCCTTTTCGCCACCGGACATGGGGCCGACGGGCTGATTGGCGCTATCGCCGCTGAACCCGAAGCTGCCGAGATAGCTGCGTAGTTCCAGTTCCCGCGAGTCCGGCTCAAGCCGCATCAGGTGTTGCAAGGGTGTGGAGGCCGCATCCAGCATGTCGAGCTGATGCTGGGCGAAATAGCCGATCTCCAGTCCCTTTGATGCCTTGCGTTCGCCGGCCAGGGCCGGCAGCTCGGCCGACAGGGTCTTGATTAGCGTACTCTTTCCCGCACCGTTGACGCCGAGCACGCCGATACGGCTGCCACTGCGCACCATCAGCGTGACGTCGCGCAAAACGGTGTGTGTGTCGCCGGAGTCCAGGCGGTAGCCCGTGCTCACGCCGTCCAGAACCAGGAGGGGGTCTGGCATGGAATCCGGTTCGGGGATGCGGATCTCGATGCCGGACTCCGCATGCAAGGGAGCGAGTTTTTCCATGCGCGCCAAGGCCTTGACACGGCTTTGCGCCTGCTTGGCCTTGGTCGCTTTCGCTTTGAAGCGGTCGATGAAGCCCTGTAGGCGAGCGGTTTCCCGTTGTTGGCGTTCCCAGGCGATGCGCCC
>JAJUGH010000172.1 GCA_029268265.1 Alcaligenaceae bacterium
CATTACCGGCGAAGGGCTGTTCGTGCTGAGTTGCGGCGGCCCGGAATCGATACTTCCGGAAGAAAAGCTGCGACAAGAGGTCGGGCCGCGCCTGGCGGATATCGCCGCCAAGCTGTCCCTGCCCTGAGAAGCGTCCCCGTATTTAGTACTGATACGAGATGGAAACGCGGAAGCTGCGCCCCGGTTCGGTGTAGTAATCGTCCGGCGCGCTTGCCATGCGCCCCGACCCTGCGCGTACGTTCAAGGCATTCCAGTACTTCTTGTCGAAGACGTTGTAGACACCCGCCCGCAGCTTAACGCCCTTGACGTTTTGCGGCTGCCACCATGCCATGAAATCGAGCAGGCCGAAACCCGGCGCCTGGAAATCGGTATCGGGGTCCGCCACTTCATCGCGGGCCCGAACCAGCGTGGTGATGGCTTCCGCTCCCCATTGTTGCTGGCGATAGCCCAACGCCAGAACGGCACGTAGCGGCGCCACGGAGTTGATGTAATCGCGGGTGTCCTGGTCGCGGCCGCGCGCCCAAGCGAGTGAGCCCCACCCGTACCACTGATCGTTGAAAGCCCAATGGCCGGACAGTTCCGCGCCATAGATGCGGACGCGCGAGCGGTTCGCATAGGCCGTCACGCCCAACGGATACAGACCGTCCCAGGCGGGATTCCATTCCGGGGAGTCCGGTGTCAGCGCCACATCTTCATCGATGAAGTCGCGATACCGGTTATCAAAGGCAGCGACCCGGAAGCCCCGGCGCGAATTCCCGTAATCGAGGCCCAGCTCCCATCCGCGGCTCACTTCAGGCTTGAGGTTCGGGTTTCCGACTCTCAGGTAAGTGCCCGGCACACCATAGTTCATATAGAGCTGCGTGCTGTTGGGCGCCTTGAATCCATAGCCGTATCTGGCATAGAGGGTAAGGTCGGTGGCGGCCTGCATCTTCAGCAGCAATGAAGGCGAAAAACGGCCACCGCTGTTGTCCGGAAGTTCAGACCCCTGGGCGTTGGGATTGTTCGCAAAGCTACCCCCCGTATCGGCCCGGTAGCTGTAGTGGTCGTAGCGCAGGGCGGGCACAACGGCATACCGGCCATCTGCCCACGAGATCTCATCCTGAAGCCACAGGGCATACACTTTTCCCTTCGCCGACGCCACGTCCGCCTGGTTGGTGTGCAGAAACTCGCAGTTCCGGGGGCCAAGGTTACGCCCCGGCGGTAATGGCAGCAGCTCCGCCGGGCAATTGTCGTAGCCGGAGGAGTCCTGGTGGCTTCGGCTGGCATACCACTCGCCTCCCATGGCCCAGCGGTGATGCAGGCCGGCGCTGCGCAGCGTGCCGCCCCAGTCCGCCACCACGCCATGGCTGCGCTCGCGTATGACGTTGGTTCGCCCGTAAGGACCATATGGGTAGGCGTAACCATAGACCGCGCCTACCGGGAACGGACCGAACGATACGTTGCCACGGGGATCCGGGCGGCGCACGGCGTCCTGCGCGCCTTCGAGTTCACTCTCCTGCCAATAGAATTTCACATCGGCATGGGCCAGGAGTGCCTCGACAGTCTCAGCGCGGAAGCCATAGCCCAGCCAGGCCCGCTTGCGACTCAACTCACTGCGCGTACTGTTCTGGCCCTCCAGGTAGCTGGTCTGTGGCCCCTGCTCCAGCCGGTTATCGATATCGCGCCGCAGCCGGAAGGTCTCGCCGGAGAGTGTCAGGCGGTGTACCGCATTGAAGTCGTGCTGCAGCTTGAGCATGAGATTGTGCTGCTCGGTGTCCTCCGGATTCCGCTTCTCGCGCGCGGGTCCATAGCCTCCCACGCTGCCTTGATTATCCAGCTCGTGTGCGCGACGCAGCCCTGCCTGTATCAACCACTTCGTATCCTTGTTGGCCAGGCGCCCTGCCAGGGCCGCCCGCGCTTCCCAACCCTCGTCAGCGGTGTCGTACCCGGATTTCAACAAGGCACCGAAAGACTGGCCCTCCGCAAGCAGGTCCTCGGGCTCCAACGTGCGCAAATCGAGATAGCCGGTAAGTGAGCCGGATGTGGCGGCCCCGGCGCCGCGCACGAGATCCACGGATGACAGACTGCCGAAATCGACCGCGCTGAGACCGCCCTGTTCGCCGCGGGAGCCATCGGTGAGCCAAGGCAAGCGGATGCCGTCGATACGTGTGGCCACACGGTCCCGGTCCATCCCTCGAACGTTCACGCTGTCTGTGCCCCGACTGTAATTCACAGCCGCATCGCCGCGGCGAGCGAAGTCGTCCCAGTCGTCGATTTCGCGGTCCTCCAGCTGGCTACGCGTGATTCGCGTGCTGCCCGCGGGCAAGGGCACCGCGGTCTGGCCCTGCACCTCGATCGCGCCGAGCTGGGCTACCGTCTCTTCGGCCGCCCACGGCTGGCCCAACACCGAGCAAAGCGCAATCGCCACACCCGTCAACTGCCCCACTGGCTTCTTCATTCCGAACCTCCCCGAATCGAGCGTTGTGCCGCCGGAGAAACCGACGTCTCGTTATTGGTTAAGACGCGAATGATAACGATTCGTATTTGAATTTACAATAGTGGTTCAGACATGAAGTGTTGAGTGCTCATAAAAAAACCGCCTGCCCGTTGAAGGGAAGGCGGTTCGTGCTGCACCTGCTTTTGCGCTACGGCGTGGCCGCCGCGCAAAAAGACAGGCGGATGCGACAGCGGCGAATTAGTTCTTGGACTGATCCACCAGCTTGTTGGCAGCGATCCAGGGCATCATGGCGCGCAGCTTGGCACCAACCTGTTCGATCTCGGATTCCGCGTTCAGACGGCGGCGGGAGATCAGCGTTGGGGCGCCCGCAGCGTGTTCCAGGATGAAGCTCTTGGCGTATTCGCCGGTCTGGATGTCCTTCAGGCACTCGCGCATGGCCTTGCGGGTTTCGTCGGTGACGACGCGCGGGCCAGTGACATACTCGCCATACTCGGCGTTGTTCGAGATGGAGTAGTTCATGTTGGCAATGCCGCCTTCGTAGATCAGGTCCACGATCAGCTTGAGCTCATGCAGGCACTCGAAATAGGCCATTTCAGGCGCGTAACCGGCCTCGACCAGCGTTTCGAAGCCAGCCTTGATCAGTTCCACGGCCCCACCGCACAGCACGGCCTGTTCGCCGAACAGGTCGGTCTCGGTTTCTTCACGGAAGGTGGTTTCGATGATGCCGGCGCGACCGCTGCCAATGGCGCAGGCATAGGACAGACCGATATCGCGCGCCGCGCCGGATTTGTCCTGGTGAACGGCGACCAGTGCCGGCACGCCGCCGCCCTGGTTGTAGGTACCGCGCACCGTATGACCCGGCGCCTTGGGGGCAACCATGATCACGTCGATGTCTTCGCGCGGCTGCACCTGGCCGTAGTGCACGTTAAAGCCGTGGGCAAACGCCAGTGCAGCACCGGCCTTGATGTTCGCGGCCACGTGGTCGCGGTACACCTGAGCGATATTTTCATCAGGCAGCAGGATCATGACTAGATCGGCGCCCTTCACGGCGTCTGCGACTTCCATGACCTTCAGGCCGGCGTTCTCAGCCTTGGACCAGGACGCGCCGCCCTTGCGCAGGCCGACGACCACGTTGACGCCCGAATCATTCAGGTTCTGCGCGTGGGCGTGGCCCTGCGAACCGTAACCGATGATGGCGACCGTCTTGCCCTTGATCAGCGAAAGATCGCAGTCCTTGTCGTAGTAAACCTTCATTTTGTGCTCCAAGTATCCAATGGTTTCGTTAAAGTTTCAGTACACGTTCGCCGCGGCCGATGCCGGAGACACCGGTGCGCACGGTTTCGAGAATGGCGCTGCGATCGAGCGCGCAGATGAAGGCCTCGATCTTTTCCTGGTTACCCGTCAGTTCGATGGTGTAAACCTTGTCAGTGACGTCCACGATATGGCCGCGGAAAATATCGGCCATCCGCTTCATCTCTTCGCGCTCCTTGCCGACGGCCCGCACCTTGATGAGCATGAGCTCGCGCTCAATGTGCGGCCCTTCAGACAGATCGACCACCTTGACCACGTCGACCAGGCGGTTCAGATGCTTGGTGATCTGCTCGATGACTTCATCCGAGCCGGTGGTGACGATCGTCATGCGCGACAGCGTGGCGTCTTCGGTAGGCGCCACCGTCAGCGTCTCGATGTTGTAGCCCCGTGCGGAGAAGAGACCCACGACGCGCGACAGCGCGCCCGGTTCGTTTTCCAGAAGGATGGAAATGACATGCTTCATTCTTCTTCTCCTTACAGGTCTTCCGAACCGAGCAGCATCTCGGTGAGGCCGCGGCCCGCCTTGACCATCGGCCAGACGTTCTCGGTCTGATCGGTGATGAAGTCCAGGAACACCAGGCGATCCTTGTGCTTGGTGAAGGCTTCCCGGATCGCAGGTTCGACGTCAGCCGGATTCTCGATGCGGATTCCAACGTGGCCATAGCTTTCGGCCAGCTTGACGAAATCCGGGAGTGCATCGACGTAGGATTCGGAATACCGCGACCCGTACTCGATCTGCTGCCACTGCCGCACCATGCCGAGGTAACGGTTGTTCAGGCAGAGGATCTTGGGAGAAAGACGGTACTGCTTGCAGGTGGAAAGCTCCTGGATATTCATCTGGATGGAGCCTTCGCCGGTGATGACCGCGATATCGGCATCCGGGTTCGCCATCTGCGCGCCCATGGCATAGGGCAGACCCACGCCCATGGTGCCCAGCCCGCCGGAATTCAGCCAGCGACGCGGATCATCGAACTTGTAGTATTGCGCCGCCCACATCTGGTGCTGGCCCACGTCTGACGTGACGATGGCCTTTCCGCCAGTCACTTCCCACAGCTTTTCGACGACGAACTGCGGCTTGATGATGGAGTCCGAGCGCTCATAGGCGAGGCATTGCCGCCCGCGCCATGATTCGACCTGTTCCCACCATTTCGCCAGTACGCCGGAATCGCGGGGCGATTCAGACGCGGCCTGCTCATAGAGCGGCAGCATGTCGTCGAGCACATCCTTGATGTTGCCCACGATGGGGACGTCGACCCGCACACGCTTGGAGATGGTGGAAGGATCGATATCGATGTGGATGATCTTGCGCGGGTTCTGCGAAAAGTGCTTCGGGTTGCCGATCACCCGGTCGTCGAAACGTGCACCCACGGCCAGCAGGACGTCGCAGTTCTGCATGGCCAGGTTGGCTTCATATGTGCCGTGCATGCCGGGCATGCCCACGAAACGGGGATCCGTTGAAGGATAGGCACCCAAGGCCATGAGCGTGGTGGTGATGGGCGCGCCCACCATGTCCACCAGGCGGAACAGCTCTTCATGTGCGCCGGAGGCGATGACGCCGCCGCCCGCATAGATCATGGGGCGCTCAGCGGCCAGAAGCATCTGCACGGCCTTCTTGATCTGCCCCTGGTGGCCCTTGGTGACGGGCGCATACGAGCTAATCTTGATTTCGCCGCGCTTGTGCACGTACTTGCAGGTGGCCACGGTGATGTCCTTGGGAATGTCCACAAGAACGGGGCCGGGCCGGCCGGTACGCG
>JAJUGH010000173.1 GCA_029268265.1 Alcaligenaceae bacterium
GGCGAGCACTCCAGAAGCCGGCATGCATGCAGCAGCGGAAGGGGATCCGGCTTCTTGCGCTCGCAGGTATCGCCGCAGACCACGGCGTCGAACCATTTTGCCAGGCCGCTGCTTTCCAGCAACGGGAGTGTGAACTCAGTAGGCTTGTTGGTCACTACCGCCAGGGCCGCCCCCTGCTCGCGGAAGGCGTTCAGGCCGTCCTCCACTCCGTCGTAGAGCTGGGCTTCGCGCCCATTGACGGCGTGGTAACGTCGATTGAAGACGGAGAGTGCAGTCGCCAGTGAATTCGGGTCGGCCGGCAGCCCGACACGCGGGTCCTGCAGGCAGCGTCTCACCAATACTTCAGTTCCCTTGCCCACGAACGTGGCGATGTCCGATGCCGGAAGCGTGGGGGCGGCGAGCTCCGCCAGCATATGGTTGGCGGCGGCTGCAAGGTCCGGAATGGTGTCCAGCAGGGTCCCGTCGAGGTCGATGAGGATGGCGCGAAAAAACATGATTCAGTTAACCGATATGTCATTCGAGGCTGTTATATTGCCTCGCATCAATGGATGGTAATCATACCGGCAAGCCCGGCGGGTGAATGATGCAGGCCATGTTCGATACCGTGTTGCGGCAAGAGGCGCTGACCTCACTGTTCCAGCCCATAGTGGATCTGGAGGACGGGAAAATCGTCGGTTACGAAGGACTGATCCGTGGGCCTGTCGGCACACCGTTGCATTCTCCGGTCGAGCTCTTCGATGCCGCGCGCCGCGAAGGGCGCACAGGTGAGCTCGAGCTGCTTTGCCATCGCAAACACATCGATAATTTCGATTCCCTGCGTCTGCCTGGAAGGCTCTTTCTGAACATGAGCCCGGATGTGGTGACTGTCGCCGCGCCCACCGATTTCCGCTCGGATTCCGCGCCCCGCACGCAAAACCGGAGTGGCGGGCGCATCGTGGTGGAACTCACTGAGACCAGCACGGCCGCCTCCTATGCGCAGCTTCGTGAGGCCACCGGCAAGTATCGCGGGATGGGTGTGCAGTTTGCCATCGACGACCTGGGCGAAGGCTTCGCTAGCCTGCGACTCTGGTCGGAGCTGCGGCCGGAATTCGTCAAGATCGACCAATACTTCGTCCGGGATATCGACAGCGATTCGCTGAAGCGGCGTGTCGTGCGTTCCATCGCTGAAATCGCCTTGCATTCCGGCGCCATTCTGGTGGCCGAAGGTATCGAGACAGAGGCCGAACTAGCCGTCGTGCGCAGCCTTGGCATTCAGTACGGCCAAGGTTACCTGCTGGGCCGGCCCAGTGCCGAGCCGGTTCACATCCTGCCCAGGGAAACCATGGGCATGTTGGGCGCCCGAGGGGATGTCGCGGTGGGGTCGGCGATGCGCTCGCGTAACGCCACTGCAGGCAAGATCCTTCGGGAAGTGCCCACCGTCTCGAACGAGATGCCCACCAACGAGGTGTACCGCATCTTCCAGGAGCAGGCGGAACTGCAGGTGCTTGCCGTGCTGCGAGACGGCGTACCGCAGGGGTTGATCCACCGCAGCCGCATGCTCGACCGGCTTGCTCGCCCCTACCAGCGTGAGCTGTACGGCACCAAGCCCTGTGCCCACTTCATCGAGAACGCGCCGCTCGTTGTGGACCAGCACACCAGCCTGCAGGATCTGGCGCACCTGTTTACCGAGAACAATCCCCATCATCTGTTCGAAGGGTTCATCATTACTGCGAGCGGCAAGTTTGCCGGCGTGGGCACGGGATTCGATCTATTGCGCGAAATCACGCAGATGCAGATGGATGCCGCGCGCTACGCCAACCCGCTGACCCAGCTTCCGGGCAACGTACCGATCAACGAGCACCTGGAAATGCTCGCCCATAGCGGGACGCCGTTTGCGGTGTGTTATGCCGATCTCGATCACTTCAAGCCATTCAACGATCTCTACGGTTATCGCGTCGGTGATGATGCGATCCAGCTCACCGCTACCTTGCTGCGCAATCATATCGACCCCGAAGTCGACTTTCTCGGCCACATCGGCGGCGATGATTTCATCGTTGTGTTCCGGAGTGCGAACTGGCGCGAGCGCTGTCAGGCCATCGTGGATGGTTTTGCCGCCACAACGCGCTGCCTATATCGGCAGGAACATCTGGATGCCGGGGGCTATGTCGCCTTGAACCGGCAAGGCCAGGAAGTCTTCCATCAGCTGCTCAGCATTTCGCTGGGTGTCGTGACGCTTGACGGCATCGCGCAGCACTCGAGCGCCCACATTTCCGAGATGGCGGCGGTGGCCAAGGCGCAAGCCAAGAAGGTCAGCGGAAACGCCTTGTTTGTGGAGCGCCGCGTCAAGGCCGACCCGATACATTGAGGATCGGCCTGGCTTGTGGTTCCGTGCAGTCGCCGGCCCTCAGACCGACTGCGTTTCGGCCTTGGCGATTTCGCCACGCATTGCCGCAATGACCGACTGATAGTCTTCTGCACCGAAAATGGCAGAACCGGCCACGAATGTGTCGGCCCCTGCGGCACGGATCATGCCGATGTTGTCGACTTTCACCCCGCCATCGATTTCAAGCCTGATGGGGGCACCGCCAGCTTGCGTCCACGCATCGATGCGGCGGCGTGCTTCCCGCAGCTTCTGCAGCGTTCCCGGAATGAACTGCTGGCCCCCGAAGCCCGGGTTCACCGACATCAGCAGCACGATGTCGAGCTTGTCCATGACGTGATCCATCCAGTGCAGGGGCGAAGCCGGATTGAACACCAGCCCGGCCTTGCAACCGTGGTCGCGAATCAGGGCGAGCGTGCGATCCGGATGGCGCGACGCTTCCGGATGGAAGGTGATGATGTTGGCGCCGGCCTTGGCGAATTGCGGGATAATGGCGTCGACCGGTTCGACCATCAGATGCACGTCGATCGGGGCGTCGGTGTGGGGGCGGATCGCTTCGCACACCATGGGCCCGATCGTCAGGTTGGGAACATAGTGGTTGTCCATGACGTCGAAGTGGATCCAGTCCGCTCCGGCTGCGACAACACTACGCACTTCTTCGCCCAAACGGGCGAAATCGGCGGAAAGCAGGCTGGGGGCAATACAGGTTTCTGGTAGGGTCATGGCAAACAGAGAAAAGGATATGGCGGCAAAGATGAGTGTATTGCAGTTTAGTCCGGGTCCGAATCCAGGGCGGCCGGTGCATCGCCTGAAGTGGCTGGTCCCCATTGTTTCGACCCTGCTGTTGGCCTCCTGCTCCACCGTCGACGTGGGCGAATCTCCCACCGAACCATCGGCTGAAGTCGACATCTCGGAACAGCCGCTGGTTGTCCCTGCGCTGACCAATATGCGCGATAGCCCCGAACGCAAGCTGGACGGCCGCTTCGTGCCCGTCGGCTGGGCTGCGTTGCCGTCCTGGGCGTCGGACGATCTTTCCGACCTCTGGCCGGTGCTCATCAATAATTGCAAAGGCCTGATGCGCCCTACTGGCGGTTCGCTCGTACAGCAGGCAAGAGCCACACCCCGTGCCTGGCAGCCGGTATGTCAGGCGGCGTCTCAGGTCCAGCCCACGAGCGGCGCTGAGATCCGCGCGTTCATCGAACAGCATCTGCAGCCGTGGCGCCTGCTCGACGAACAGGGGCGGCCGGCACGCAATACGGTCACAGGCTATTACGAGCCGCTGGTACATGGCTCGCGCCAGCGCTCCGGCGAGTATCAGTGGCCCTTGTATGAGCCGCCGAAGGACCTGCTCACCATCGATCTCGGTAGCGTCTATCCGGAACTGGCCGGTAAGCGGGTGCGGGGCAAACTGGACGGCAAGCGCGTCGTCCCCTACGACACGCGTGCCGAGATTGCGGCTGCGCCCGACCGTCAACCCCCCGCCATCGTATGGGTGAATGATCCGGTCGAAGCCTTCTTCCTTCAGATTCAGGGTTCCGGTCGGGTTCAGCTGCCCGACGGCAAGGTGATTCGCCTGGCTTACGCCGACCACAACGGCCGTCCCTACGCATCCATCGGCCGATGGCTGGCGGACCAGGGCGAGCTGCCCCTGGCGCAGGCATCGATGCAGAACATCAAGGCGTGGGCGAAGCGAAATCCGCAACGCGTCCAGGAGATGTTGAATGCGAATCCCGCCATGGTGTTCTTTCGCGAAGAGCGCGTGGCGGACCCTCAACTCGGACCCAAGGGCGCTTACGGCATTCCGCTGGCAGGGGAACGCGCCATAGCGGTCGATACGCGCTACGTGCCGCTGGGGGCGCCGGTCTTCCTTGCCACCACCATGCCAGCCAGCCAGCAGCCGCTGCGGCGGCTGGTCTTCGCCCAGGATACGGGCGCGGCCATCAAGGGCGCGGCACGTGCTGACTTCTACTGGGGATTTGGCGATGAGGCGGGCGCAAAGGCGGGTCGCATGAAGCAGCCCGGTGAAATGTGGGTCTTGTGGCCCAAGCAGGCAGGAGCGCCGTCGGCACGATGAACAGGCAAGACATAATCGTATGCGGTAGCGGCATCGCCGGTTCGGCCATGGCGCTGGGCCTGGCCCGCAAGGGCTTTGCGGTGACGCTGCTGGGCCCGGCGCCGGCAAGGCCGGAACTGGATCGCGACGCCTATCACCCCCGCGTGTATGCCATTTCAATTGCCAGTCGCCGGCTGCTTGAGTCGCTGGGTGTCTGGCAGATGATGGATTGCCGGCGTGTCACACCTGTGGAAGCCATGGAAGTGCACGGCGACACCGGCGGCATGGTGACACTGCATGCCTGGCAGGCCACCGAGCACACGCTCGCATGGATCGTCGAGTCCGGCGAAATGGAAAGAGTGCTGCAGCAGGCCATCCAGGTTTACGGCCTGCCCTGGTGGCAGGAAAAATTCACCGAACTCCAAGGTAGAGTGGTGTGTACCGACACGGGCCGGCGCCTGCCGTTCGAATTGCTGATCGGTGCTGACGGTGCCCGTTCGCCGGTGCGCCGTGCCGCGGGCATCCATCATCATTCGCGACCCTATGGTGACCACGGTGTGGTGGTGCACCTGGAGGCGGAATTGCCGCATCAGAATACGGCCGTGCAGTGGTTTACCGGCGATTCCATTCTGGCGCTGCTCCCCATGCCCGATACCGCGACGGGCCATCAGGTCTCCATGGTGTGGTCCATGCCCGAACAAGCCGCAACAGACCTCATGGCGCTGGAGGCTGACGCCCGTGCAGAGGTCCTCGAAGCGCGTCTGGACGCCACCACCGGCGGGCGCCTGGGCAGGCTGCGGGTACGCAGCACGCCTTTCGCGTTCCCACTGTTCCTCGAGCGTAGCGGCATGGTCGGACAGCGCGTGGCGCTGGTCAGCGATGCCGCCCATCGCGTCCATCCGCTCGCGGGCCAGGGCCTCAATCTGGGGTTGGGCGATGTGAACGATCTACTGCGCGTATTGGTCGAAAAAGAGGCCTACCGAAGTGTCGGCGACCCGCGAGTGCTGAGTCGGTATCGGCGTGCGCGTGCCGCGCCGCTGATGGCGATGAGTGTGGCCACGGATGGCCTGCATCGCCTGTTTGCGACGCA
>JAJUGH010000174.1 GCA_029268265.1 Alcaligenaceae bacterium
CAGGCATCCCCCAACCCCCAGCGCCGCGCCGCTGAGCACGCCGGCCGCCAGCCGTGGCAGCCGCAACTCATGCAGCATGAAGACATCGAAAGGGTCGCCGCGGCCGATGAGCGCCGCGCCAACCTGGGAGATCGACAGGGTCGGTGTGCCCACTGAAAGGCTTCCAAGCGCAACCGCGATCACCATGAGCGCGAGCCCCATGCCGGCCCAGAACCCGCGCCGATTGATGAGCAGCGTCATCCCGCCCGGTTGCACCAGCCAATGCCCCGAAGGGGCGCCGAAGGAGATTCGAGGTTCTGCACTCATAGGCGGGGCAACCGCTGACTGCGCACGACCGCGATCAGTACCGGGGCACCGATGCAGGCGGTGACGACGCCGATCGGAAGCTCGTACGGACGCACGGCCAGGCGGGAAAGAATGTCCGAGATCAGCAACACCACAGGCCCCACGAGCATGGCGATGGGCAGTGCCCGCCGTACGTCCGGGCCGACCAGGCGCCTTGCGAAATACGGCACGATCAGGCCGGCGAATACGATCGGTCCGGCCGCCGCTGTGGCGGTTCCGACCAGAACGGCAACACCCGCCATCGCCAGAATGCGGGTATGGGCCGGGCGGTGACCCAGGCCCATGGCAACCTTTTCGCCCAGTGACAGGGCGGCCAGGGCGCCGGCTGTGACGCCAACCATGGCAAGCCCAATCAGGATTCCCGGTATGACCCACTGAAGGTTGTCGGCGGGCCGTCCGCCCAACGCGCCGATGACCCAGAAACGGATTTCATCGGCGGTGCGCTGATCATGTAGCAGGATGAGGGTGGTGACGGCGACCAGTATGCTGGAGAACGCGGCGCCCGCCAGGACCAGCCGGACGGGGTCAGTGCCGGCTCCGCGCAGTTGCGTGGTGAGCAGCACCAGCATGCAACCGACCAGGGCGCCCAGGATGGCAACCCCGAAGTGCATGCCGACGGTATCGGCGCCAAGGTGAATGGCAATGACCACCGCGAACGACGAACCGGCGCTTACGCCCAGCAAGCCCGGCTCGGCCAATGGGTTGCGAGTGGCCGCCTGCATGACGGTTCCGGCCGCCCCAAGCGCCACGCCCACCAGCACGGCCAGCAGGGTGCGTGGGCCGCGCAGCTCATGCACGATGAAGATGTGTTCCTCTGTGCCGTGGCCAAGCAAGGCCTGAAGCGAGTCGGCAATGCCCAGATTGCCGGCGCCCAGCAACATGCTGCCGAACATGAGGATGCCAACCAGCGCTGCGCAGGCGGTTGCCGCCACGCCGGACGGTATGCGTGCCGACTTTCCGGACATCACTTGAGCAGGATGCCCTCGATGTCGTCGAGAATCTTTTCGGCGGCCAATACGCCGGTCCCGCTGGACCAGACCTGGCCGTCGACCGTGACCGCGCGCTCGTTACGCACGGCATTCAGGCGATTGAAGGCGGGTTGGCGGCGTGCGGCTGCCAGTGTTGCTTCGCCCTGCTGATTCAATGTGGCGATGAACATCCAGTCTGCGTCGACGCTGCCCAGGTTTTCCAGGCTGAGGATGTCGCTATGCGGGCGGTCCTCGAGGCCGGCGGCCAGTTCCGTGCTGCGCAGGCCCAGTGCTGTGAGGATCTGCCCCGTGATCAGCTTTGACGACATCGCCATGGGGCCTTGCGGGTTCCAGCGTACGACAGAGAACGTCTGGCCCGGTTCGATACGTTCTTTCAGCGAGGCGATACGCTCTTCCACCTTGGCGGTACGCGCGTTCATTTCCTCGGTCTTGCCCAACGCTTCGGCGAACAGGGCGTTGCGTTCGCGCCAGGGCGCCGTGGCCGATACGTTGGGGACGACAGTGGGCGCCATCTTCGACAGGATGTCGTAAACGCGCTTCTCAAGCCCCACAGGAGCGAGGATCAGATCCGGCCGCTGCGACAGGATTGCTTCCAGGTTTGGTTCCCGCGTGGTGCCGACGATCGAAACGCCTTTGGCGTGAGGCTGCAGATAGTTCGGAAGCTCGGTGCCCCCGCGTGCCGCAACACTGCCGACCGGCTGCACGCCCAGCGCAAGCGCCGTATCGAGCGCACCTTCGTCCAGCGTGATGACGCGATCTGCCGACTTGACCGTCACGGGGCCAAATGCCGTGTCGAGCGTGCGGTCAGCGGCGGAGGCGGGGGACAACCATGTGCCCATCAGAGCGGTGGCGGCGATCAGCAGAGCAGGCAGGCCGCGGCGAACGCGCTGCGCGAGGGTGGAAAGCGTTGTTGGATGCATGTTTGCTTCTTGGATGGCGCTACGGGCTTCGCGTCGAATCAGCGTGACGGAAGTCAATTGGGAATAATATTAATTCTCATTAAGGCGAATTATCCCGCCGCGCCGGCGCCTCTGTCAAACGCTTACGTCAATGTCTGCGGTGATGCTTCCACTTGCCTTTCTTATGGGAGGCGCGATGGGCGTGGGGGTGGCGGGGCCCGCGGTGATCGACGTAGTGATGATGACGGGAACGATGGTGCGATGCGCGATGCTTGCGCGGCTCTTCGGTAAGAATATTGCCCAGTAGGCCGCCTGCCGCGGCGCCACCCAGCGTAGCCAGCGTATCGCCCTGGGAGAGCACGGCTCCCGCCGCGGCGCCAATGCCTGCGCCGATGATGGTGTTGGTGGTCTTGTTGCTGCCGGCCATGGCCGGACTCATGGCGCCAAACGCCAGGGTGACGAGAAGAGTGAGGCTGCCGATCAGTCGTGTTCTGCTCATGGTGGTGCTCCAAAACAATGAACCGAGGTCAAGGCTAACGGTAACCGGGCCACTCTTCAATCTGCGAAGGGTGGCGTTGCAGTCGACTGAAACCGGCGCCGCATCCCTGTTGCATCGTCGTTACTTTTGCGCTTGCTGAGCGGTCCTTTCCAGATCGGCCTTGAGCGAGGAATCCAATTGAAGGGCGCGAGCGAGTTCATCGAGATAGGCGCGTTCCATGAAGCTGTCCTGTTCCGTGACGAGCAGGCTGGCAAGATAGATTTCCGAAGCCATTTCCGGCGACTGGGCCAGCCGTGCGATGGCAGCCGGGTCGGCCGGCTTCTCGAGTTCCTCATGCAGCCAACGGCGGTCGGACTCGTCGGCGGACAGGCGCCCCACTTCGGCTTCAATCAGCTGCTTTTCTTGCGGACCGATATGGCCGTCGGCCTTGGCGGCTGCGATCATCGCGGAGAGCATGGCACGGCTGTGCTGCTCCATCATCGGGGTCTGTACTTCGGTCAGGCGCAAGGGCGCTGCGGGAGAGGGCGCGGTGCCGGTCGTGGCGCCCGCATGGGGCACCGCCTGGCGTTGCTGCCAGTCCTGATACGTTTTCAAGGCCAATGCGCCCAGCGCAGCCGCCCCGCCGTATCCCGCCAGTGAGCCCCCTACCTTGCGGAACTTCTTGTTGCCCAGCAGCAGCCCGAGGGCACCGCCCATGAGTGCGCCGCCCCCGAATCCGCCCAGCGAGCTCTGCGAAAGCGACTGCTTGTTGAGTGTGGAGCCCGCATCCTGGGCCAGGCCCTTTCCGGACTGCAGGATTTGCTGGAAGAGATTTTGGATGGACATGCTGCGGCTCCCGCGAGAGTGAATGATTCAGCCCTGCGATAGCAAGGCGCAGACCTTAAGGTGGGGACTGCGCCTTGTGCATCAAGGGCGGGCCGCCCGCTATTTTGCGGTGGGCATCGCAAACTCCGCGCCCTTGGCAATGCTATCGGGCCAGCGTTGCATGATGCTCTTTTGCCGGGTGTAGAAGCGCACGCCTTCTTCGCCATAAGCATGGCAGTCGCCGAACAGGCTGCTCTTCCATCCGCCGAAGCCGTGCCACGCCATCGGGACTGGGATCGGCACGTTCACGCCCACCATGCCGACTTCGATGCGCCGTCCGAATTCGCGCGCCACGCCGCCGTCGCGGGTGAAGAGGCTGACTCCATTGGCGTACTGATGCGCGTTGATGAGTTCGACCGCGTCTGCGAAGGTGTCCACACGCACGCATGCCAGCACCGGGCCGAAGATCTCTTCCTGATAGATGCGCATGTCCGGGGTCACGTGGTCGAACAAGGTGCCGCCCAGCCAGAACCCTTCTTCGCATCCTTCGCCCGCGGATTTCGGATCGAAATCCCGACCGTCGGCCACGAGGGTCGCACCTTCTTTGATGCCCTGCTCGATATAGCCGGTGATCCGTTGCAAGGCGCCGGCATGGACGATTGGGCCCATCTCGGCGTCAAGCTCCAGGCCGTTCTTGATCTTCAACGTGCGAGCGCGTTCGGCCAGAACGGGCACAAGTTTGTCGGCAACGTCGCCCACCAGCACGCCGACCGAAATGGCCATGCAACGTTCGCCCGCCGAGCCGTAGGCAGCGCCAATCAGCGCGTCAGCCACCTGTTCGAGGTCAGCATCGGGCATGACCACCATATGGTTCTTGGCCCCGCCCAGTGCCTGCACCCGTTTGCCGTGGCGAGCGCCCGTCTCGTAGATGTAGTTGGCAATGGGGGTGGAGCCGACAAAGGAAACGGCCTTGATCTCCGGGTGGGTGAGGATCGCGTCGACGGCTTCCTTGTCGCCCTGAACGACGTTGAACACGCCATCAGGCAATCCCGCCTGTTGCAGCAGGTCGGCCATCATCAGCGAAGCCGACGGATCAATGGGGCTTGGCTTCAGCAGGAAGCAGTTGCCTGCAGCGATTGCCAGGGGGAACATCCACAGCGGGACCATGGCCGGGAAGTTGAACGGGGTGATGCCCGCGACCACGCCCAGCGGCTGGCGCAAGGTCCAGTTGTCGATGCCGGTGGACACCTGGTCGGTGAAGTCCGACTTGAGCAGCTGCGGAATGCCGCAAGCAAATTCAACGATCTCGATGCCGCGCGTGACTTCGCCCTGTGCGTCGGTAAAGACTTTGCCGTGCTCGCGCGTAATGCACCGTGCCAGGTCATCGCGATGTGCGTTCAGCAGCTCCAGAAATCGGAACATGACGCGGGCGCGGCGGATGGGCGGGGTGTCTGCCCATTTGCGGAAGGCGGCCAGCGAAGTCTGGACGGCGGCATCCACGTCGGCCGCCGTGCCCATGGCAACCTGCCCCGTTACCTCGCCCGTGGCGGGGTTGAAGACTTCGTTGCTGCGCTGCGGGCTCAGGCCGTCGACCTTGCCGCCGATCCAGTGACCAATGCTGGCCAGTCCGGCATTCTCAGAAATTCCCATCTCTCTTCCTTTGGTAAGAAGCATGTTTGTTTAAGGCTACGGTCCTAGTCTATTGCGTGACGGCGCTTGCATCCATGGGGTGGAACTCAATACAGTGTTCAAAAATTTGAACGACTGGACGCCTTATGAGTACAGCAGCTGCGACGCCTTTCTCGGACATGCATTTGTTGACGGTGCTCGCCGACACCAGGAGCTTTGCCAAGGCAGCCGAGCGGCTGGGGATCTCGCGTTCCTCGGCCAGCATGCGCATCGCGGCGTTGGAGAAGGCCGCCGGCGTGCCGCTCGTCCGGCGCTCCACACGCCAGGTGAC
>JAJUGH010000175.1 GCA_029268265.1 Alcaligenaceae bacterium
AAGCGGCCTTCGCGCTATATCCGGATGGAGCGGATACCCACCACCGCGAGTGGAAAAATCCGCAAGGAGCCCCTCAGGCAGCATCTCGAGGCGTAAACCGAGCGCCTTGATAACGAGCACGCTGGACCGACAGCACTCGAAGAAAGCAGCACCGTGAAAAAGCAGCGCCAAGAACGCAGCGCCCCGCGCGGCGACTAAAACGTCAATAAAGGAGACGAGACATGAAAGGCAAAGCAATGGTTGTGTTGGCGGCCGGCCTCATTGCGGCCGGCAGCGTGCAGGCACAAGACTGGCCCACGCAGCCGGTCAAGCTGGTGGTCGGATATGCCCCTGGCGGACCGGTCGACACGACGGCACGGGCCTTCGCCAAGTATCTCAGCGCCGAGCTCGGGCAGTCGGTGGTTGTGGAAAACCGAGCCGGGGCCAGCGGAATGATTGCCGCGGAATCGACCTCTCGGGCCAGCCCCGACGGCTACACGCTCAATTTCGTGGCCAGCCCCACGCTTACCATCACTCCGCTCATCCAGCGGGCGCATACCATCGATCACGACAAGGACTTCAGCTACGTAGGGACCCTGGTGAATTACACCAACGTACTGGTCATGAACAAGGACGTGCCGGTCAACAATGTTCAGGAGCTGATCGAATACGCGAAGAAAAATCCCAACGCGGTGTCCTTCGGCTCGGCCGGCGTGGGCGGGTCAAACCACCTCTCGTCGGAGCTACTGAAGCAGAAGACCGGCACACAGATGCTCCACGTGCCCTATCGGGGAAATTCGCCCGCCATGGTGGACGTCATCGGCGGCAAACTGACCTACATGTTCGACATCACCAGCACGGCGATCCCGTTCATCGAAAGCGGCCAGGTCAAGGCGCTGGCAGTGACATCCCGTGAGCGGAATGCCGGCTTGCCGGACGTCCCGACCATGATGGAGGCGGGCGTCGAAGACTATGAAGTGACCGGCTGGTACGCCTTGATTGGGCCGCCCAAGCTCGACGAAGCCGTAGTGAAGCGCATCCATGACGCCTTGCAGAACATCACCAAGGATCCCGCCTTCATCAAGCAGATGGACGCCGGCGGTTACACCATCGCGCTGAGCGACGGCGAACAGCTCAAGGAGCGCGCCAAACGCGAATATGCAATGTGGAAAGAGGTGATCGAAAAGGCGAAGATCCTCGAAAATCAATAGGACTTCGCCCAGGGATCGCGAGGCCGTTATTGTTGGATGCTGATGTTGGCCTCGCGTATCACCCTGCCCCACTTCTCGATCTCGTTATCGAGAAAGCGGGCAAAGTCTTCAGGGGTACCCGGCATCGGTTCCGCCCCTGCTGCCGCCATCGCGGGACCGACCTCCGGGTCCTGCAAAGCTTCGGTCAGATCGGTGTTCAGCTTCTTCACGATGGCCGCCGGGGTGCCCTTGGGCGCAACCAGCGCCGACCACGAATAGGCCTCGTAGCCGGGCACGCCGGCCTCGGCGATGGTCGGCAACTCCGGAGCCAGAACTGAGCGCTCGGGATTACCCACGCCCAACGCCCGGATCTGCCCGGATTTCATAAACGGCAGGGCCGACGGTGCATCCGAGAACATCACCTGCACTTGCCCTCCCACCAGGTCTTGCATGGCCGGAGCACTTCCCTTGTACGGAATATGCTGTAGCCCGACCCCTGCCATGCTGTTGAAAAGCTCGCCGGCGAGGTGGGTGCCTCCACCTGTTCCCGAGGAGCTAAACGAAATTTTGTCCGGATTCTGTTTCGCGTGCTCGATGAGTTCCTGCACGCTATTCACGGGCAGCGATGGGTGAACGACCAGAATGATCGGAAAGCGCGCGACAGACCCTACCGGTTCGAAGTCTTTCTGAATGTCATAGCCCAGGTCCTTGCGCAGGCTGGGAAGAACGGCATGGTGGATGGCCGGGAAGAAGAATGTGTAGCCGTCGGGTTTTTCCTTCATGGCAAGGCGCGCAGCTACGATACCCCCGGCACCCGCCTTGTTGTCCACCACCGCCGATTGCCCCCACTTCTGCCCCAAGGGGCGCGTGACGAAGCGCGCAGCGGTGTCTACGGGCCCACCAGCGGGAAACGGCACGATGAAATTCACAGCGCGGCTAGGCCATGCGTCATCTGCTAGAACTACGCCTGTCGGTAAGGAGAATGCGATGAAGCCCGCCGCCAATGCTCCTATCGCATTCCTTCTACTGAGGTGTCTCATGCCTGTCGTCTCCTTTTGGTGGTGTAAAAAAAACGCCGCAGTGGTTGCGGCGCATGAGTAGGCGGATTAGCCCTTGTTGTCGGTGAGACCAAACTCTTCGAGGATCTCTTCAGTGTGCTGACCCAGCAACGGGGGCGCCATCCGGTACTGCACAGGCGTATCGGAATAGCGGATGGGGCTGGCTGTGGTGGGCGCCGTGCCTGCCACCGGGTGGGGAATTTCCCGCCAAAGCTCGCGAGCCTTTACCTGCGGCTCTTCGAATACCTGCTGGATGTTGTTGATGGGCCCGCTAGGCACACCTGCCTTCTGCAAGGCCTCGATCCATTCATCCCGCCCGCGCGTCTTCATGATGGCCTCAAGCTCCGCGATCAGCGCCTTGCGATTACGCAGCCGCTGGCTGTTGGTCACGTAATCCGGATGAGTGGCCAGGTCGGGGCGCCCCATGACTTCGCAGTAAGCGCGGTACTGGCTGTCATTGCCCGTGGCAACGATGAGATGCCCGTCTTTGGCTGCGAACACCTGGTAGGGAACCACGTTCTGGTGGGCGTTACCTGCACGCTGGGGCGCCACGCCGGAGGTCATGTAGTTGAGCGTCTGATTCGCCAGCATGGCTACGTGGCAGTCCAGCAGCGCGATATCGATGTGCTGGCCAAGCCCGCTACGATTCCGTTCGTGTAGCGCGCCCAATACCGCCACCGTGGCGTACATGCCCGTGAAGAGGTCGGTGACCGCCACCCCGGCTTTTTGCGGCCCGCCGCCCGGCAGATCGTCGCGTTCGCCGGTGATGCTCATCAGGCCGCCCATACCCTGGATCATGAAGTCGTAGCCGGGCAACGGGGCCATGGGACCCGTCTGACCGAATCCCGTAATGGAACAGTAGATAAGGCTGGGGTTCACTGCCTTGAGGCTTTCATAATCGAGGCCGTACTTCTTCAGCCCACCGACCTTGAAGTTCTCCACCAGAATGTCGCACTTCGCGGCCATTTTTCGTACCGTTTCGGCGCCTTCCGGCGTGGCGATGTCGATCGTTATGGATCGCTTGTTCCGGTTCGTGCTCAGGTAATAGGCCGCTTCGCTGGTGTCGCGCCCTTCGGCGTCCTTGAGGTAAGGCGGGCCCCAAGCGCGTGTGTCGTCACCGGAGCCAGGCCGTTCCACTTTAATTACATCCGCGCCCAGATCGGCAAGGTTTTGGCTGCACCAGGGGCCGGCCAGCACTCGCGACAAGTCCAGTACCTTGATGCCATCTAGAGGGGCTTTACGTTCACTCACTGTCTTATTCCTGCAATACCATTGCTCAGCACCACGGTGCCGCGTTCCGCGGCCTTGGCCTGGAAGTGCACCGTACCATCATCCTGCGACCACATCTCCACTGCGAGCGTCTCCCCCGGGTAGAACGGCGCAGAAAAGCGCGCGTGCAGGTAGGCGAGGCGGTCGGCGTCGTAGTCACATAGGGCTCTGACAATAGCATGGGCTGCGACTCCGTAGGTACACAGGCCATGAAGTATCGGTTTGGGATAGCCGGCGGCCTGCGCCACCACTGGATCTACGTGCAGCGGGTTGGGGTCGGCGTTCAGGCGATACAGAAGCGCGGCCTGCGGCAAGGTCGGCAACTCACACACGCGCTGCGCGGGTACGGCCGGCACCTTGGGTAGCGCCGGCGGACCCTGGTCGCTTTGCCCGAATCCACCGTCAGCACGGCAGAAGGTGGTCTGTTGCACGGTTGCAAGCAACGTCTCACGGGTATCGAACAGTGTGCGTTCCACCACCACCACGGCACCTTTGTCGGCGCCCTTATCCATGACATGCGTAACCCGCGTGCGCCCTACCACCTCTCCGCACGCCGGAAAAGGCCGATGAAAGTGCATGCGTTGCTCGCCATGCACGAGCTTCACCCACGTGATGCCCGCGTCGGGGTCCCGCATCCAGAATCCGGGGTAGCCCAATACGGCTGCCATCGTGGGAAACACCTTGAGCCTGTCTTCGTAGACATAGTGCAGTTGGCCTGTGTCTAGCGGGTCATGCCCGATTCCGATACCCAGGGCGTAGAGAATGCAGTCTTTCTCAGCGTAGGCCTGACGGACGTCTTCGAACTTCCAGTTCTTGATGCGATCGTAGTCCAGAGGCATGGCCGCTCCGTCAGATGGGATCCCAGCCGATCACTTCCGGCGATCGCTCAAGCTTGTAGAAACTGTTCTGCATCGCCGGAATGGCGATTTCAGCCACGCTTTCCGGCGTCCAGCCCTCCGATAAGTGCACCGAACGTACGGGACGCGGCTGGCTGAACAGCATGATTTCGTTGGCGCGCACTGAAAAAATCTGCCCCGACACGTGCGTGGCGGCATCGCTGCCCAAATAAACGACCAGGGGTGCCACCTTGCCTGCCTCCATTTTCTGCAGCTTGAGCACCCGTGCCTTTTCCTCGGGCGTCTCGGCCGGAATGGAGCTGGTCATGGCCGTCCAGGCAAACGGCGCGATGCAGTTGGAGCGCACATTGAAGCGCGCCATATCCAGCGCGATCGACTTGGACAGGCCGACTATGCCCATCTTGGCGGCGGAGTAATTGGACTGGCCGAAATTTCCGATCAAGCCCGACGTGGAGGTCATGTGCACATAGGCGCCCGATTCCTGCTCGCGGAAGTGCGAGGCGGCGGCACGGCTCACGTAGAAGCTGCCGTTCAGGTGCACGTCGATCACCTGCGACCATTCTTCTTCGTTCATCTTGTGAAACAGGCGGTCGCGAAGATTGCCGGCATTGTTCACCACGATGTCGATACGCCCGAACATATCCATGGCGGCCTGGACGATTTTTTCAGCACTGGCGCGCGAGGCTACGCTCTCGGTGCAAGCCACCGCTTTACCGCCGGCCGCCTCGATCTCGTTGACGACGGCCTGGGCCGGCTCAGCCCCAATATCGTTCACGACAACACGGGCACCGGAAGCTGCCAGCGCCAGCGCGATTCCCTTTCCTATTCCTCCGCCGGCACCCGTTACGATCGCAACTTTGTCCTTGACCAGCTCACCCATGATTCCTCTCTGCTCCTTCAGTGACTTTGCCGACGCCACTGGCGGCGGCGTTCGGATTCATCGTCCCGCAAAGCGCGGGGATCGTTTTTCCCTAAAGGCCTTCATCCCTTCAAGATAGTCGTCCGTGTGCCCAAGTTCACGCTGAAGCTGACATTCGAGCGCAAGCTGCTGCTCCAGATCGTTGGCCGACGACGCGTATAGCGCACGCTTCGTCGCACCAAAGGCGCGGGTCGCCCCACCGGCCAGCCTAGTGTGCATGGC
>JAJUGH010000176.1 GCA_029268265.1 Alcaligenaceae bacterium
CGGACGCCCGAAAATCCGCCCGCCGGGCATGCCACGGCACCCCTGGGGTTCCCCCAGAAGGAAGAGACATGAGACAAGAACAAGTCCCGCAACGCGACACGGATGCGGATTCAGCCCATAAGCACACCTCCGCCTCAGCGGACGAACTGCCCCGGCTGAAACAGCTGTTCCAGCAAGCGCCTGGGTTCATGTGTGCATTGAAGGGTCCGGACTACATATTCGAGATCGCCAATGACGCCTACTATCAGCTGGTAGGCCACCGGGAAGTCCTGGGCATGTCGCTGGTGGATGCTTTGCCGGAACTGATCGAACAGGGATATCTGGAGAAGCTGGATCAGGTCTTTACCACCGGGGAACCTTTCATTGGGCGCGCCTTGCCGATACTTCTGCAGCGCGAGCCGCAAGCGGCACTCGAGCCACGCTACATCGATCTGGTGTACCAGCCGATACGCGCTGAGGATGGCCGCATTACCGGTGTTTTCGTGCAAGGCCACGATGTTACGGAAGCCCATAATCTTGCACGGGAGGTGGCTTACCAGGCCAGCCATGATCCGCTCACCGGCCTGCACAACCGGCGCGCGCTGGAGCGCTACAGTCGGGATATCGAGACGCAGCCCGGCCAACATGTTCTTTTTTATCTTGATATCGACCATTTCAAAGTGGTCAATGACCGCGGCGGCCATGCCGGGGGCGACGCACTCCTGACGCAGATTGCCGCCATCTTGCGCCAACTCGTAAGTCCGGGTCACATGTTGGCCCGATTTGGCGGAGACGAATTCATCATCGTCCTGCGCGACTACGGAATGGCCAAGGCCACCAGGTTGGCCAACAAGATGCTGTCCGCAGTGCGCAACCTGCCCTTCTGCTGGGAAGGACAGCGCTACAGCGTAACGTTGAGTCTGGGCCTCGTTCAATTCGGGACGACGGAATCCCTGTCCTTCGACGAAGCCCTGAGCCTGGCTGACGTGGCCTGTTTCCTGGCAAAGGAGAAGGGTCGAAACCGCTACCATATCGGACACCTATGTGACTCGGACGTCGCCCAGCGCCACCATGACATGGGCACAGCGGAATTCATCAAGGACGGGCTTCGGAACGATCGGGTGGTGGTCCACGCTCAACAGATCGTCGGGATCCAGACGGACGCTGATGAGGCGATCGAGGCGATGGAGCTGCTGGTGCGCATGGAAGAAGCTGACGGCACACTGGTGCCTCCGGGGGCGTTCATTCCGGCAGCGGAACGATTCGGTCTCATGGAGCAGCTGGATTTCCGCGTGATTGAACTCGGCTTCCAGTCGCTCCATAAGCTGCCGCGACAAGCCCGCAAACACACCCGATACTTCATCAACGTGTCCGGCATGACCCTATGCGCGCCTGGCTTCGCCACGCATGTATCCCAGATGCTGCGCAAGTACCATCACGTGCACCCCGAGCAGGTCTGTTTCGAAATCACCGAGACAGCGGCGATCTCCGCCCTGCACGAGGCCGGCGACGCGATCCGGCAACTTCGGAATCAAGGTTTTTATTTTGCGCTGGACGACTTCGGTAGCGGCATGTCGTCGCTCTGCTACCTGCGCGAGCTTCCGGTCCAGTACCTGAAGGTTGCGGGCGCATTGGTGAACGGCATCACGACGGGACCGGTGGGCATCGCCGTATTGGATGCGATCGCGAGAGTGGCCAAGGCAATGGAGCTGCGTATCATTGCCGAATCCATCGAAGATGCCACGTTGATACCGCGATTACGAGAAATGGGCATCGATTTCGTACAGGGTTTTGCGCTGCACCGGCCGGAACCCCTCGCTGACATACTGCACGCATCGCCCGACCATGTCAGGGATGACTATGGGCGACTTGCCCGAGCTTCTCGAGCAGATCCCTCAGCTGGGCCTGTTCCATTTCACTAAGGGAAGCGCTCACTTTTTCGTCGTGCCGGCGAATCAGTGTGGTGACCTCGTCGAGCACTTCAGCTCCCCGGCTCGTGAGTGACAGGGAGTGCGCCCGTTTGTCGGTGGGCGAGCTGGCACGCTGGACGTAACCCAGCTTCTCCAGGGAATCCACCACTTCCACGGCCCCTGAGCGGGCAATACCCATGGCCCGCGCCAGTTCAGTAAGCTTCATGCCGGTGTTATGCCGGATGAGCGTCATCGCGGAGAACCGTGGCGGCGTGATGGACCACGGATCCATGGCGTCAAGGAAATCCTGGTAGATCCGAATCTGCGCACGGCGCAGACGATAGCCCAGCAGATCGGTTAATGGGCCGTAATCGACCCCCGGCGCAAGCCCGCCCTCTGCAACGGTCTCGCCACGGCGTTGAGGCCGGGGAATCTTGGGACGAGAACTGGGCCTGACGGACATCGATGCTCCCTGCTCGGGTTAATCCTTATAGGTTTGAAGCGTTTCTCCATTGTTATGATACCTAACAATAACAACGGGAGACACACGTGGAAGTCCTGATTGCCGGGGCCGGTATTGCCGGCCTGAGCCTGGCCCTGATGCTGGAGCAACGCGGCATACGCTGTGAAATTTACGAAAGCGTTCGCGAACTGCGGCCCCTGGGGGTCGGCATCAACCTGCTGCCGCATGCCACCTATGAACTGGAGCAGCTTGGCCTGCTCCCATCGCTCAGCGAACAGGCAATCGAGACCTCGGCGCTCCACTACTACAACCTTCACGGGCAACGCATCTGGCAGGAGCCGCGCGGCTTGGCCGCCGGCTACCCGGTGCCACAGCTTTCCATCCATCGCGGCGAACTGCAGATGTTGCTTGCCGCCGAGGTGAGGCGCCGGCTTGGCGAAGACCGCCTGCATACCGGGATGGCGTTCGAATCGCTGGAACAGGATCCGGCGGGAGTTTCCGCCCATTTTCTGGACCGCCGAAGCGGCGAGCACATTACCCGTCGGGCAGACGTCATCATCGGCGCAGACGGCATTCATTCGGCCTTGCGCCGCCATCTTCACCCCGTGGGGGACCCCCTGCGCTACTCGGGGCGCATGCTGTGGCGTGCCATCACGGAAGCAGACCCCTATCTGGATGGGCGCACCATGTTCATGGCGGGCCACCAGGACCAGAAGTTCGTCTGCTACCCCATCTCCGAACCCCTACGAAAGAACGGCCGCTCACTCATCAACTGGATTGCGGAGCTGCGCGTTCCGCAGGCCGAGCTACCCACGACCGACTGGAACCGCATCGTGCCTGCCGAAACGTTCTCCGAGCGCTTCAGGGACTGGCAATGGGGCTGGATCGATATTCCGGCCATCATCCGCGGCGCAGCAGAGATTTATGAGTTCCCGCTCGTGGATCGCGATCCGCTTCCCCGCTGGACATTCGGTCGCGCCACGCTCATGGGCGATGCCGCACACCCGATGTATCCGATCGGCTCGAACGGATCGGCTCAGGCCATTCTGGATGCCCGCTGTCTTGCGGACCGCCTGGCCGAAGCCGCCAACAAACCCGGCGCCGCCGAACTCGCCCTGCTAGAGTACGAGGCCGAACGGCTGCCCGCCACGGCCGGCATCGTGCTGCGTAACCGCCTGAACGGCCCGGAGCAGGTGATGCAGATCGCTCACGAACGCGCTCCGCAGGGGTTCTCAGATGTCCACGAAGCAATTTCCGAGGAAGAGCTCAACGCAATCGCCCTTCGCTATAAGCGTGTAGCCGGATTTGACCCACGCATGCTTGCCCAGAAGGTGCGCACATGACCGCTCAACCTGTTACTCCTGAGCTCGAATTCCTCGCCACCCTGCATGTCCAGGTAGCGCCGCCGCAGGAAGTGGGCGACACGATGTTCGGCCGCCGGCGTGTCATCCCCTTATTGGGAGGCACCGTGCGCGGGCCCGTCCTGAACGGCACCATCCTGCCCGGCGGCGCGGACTTCCAGTCCATCCGCTCCGACACCTACACGGACATCCAGGCGCGGTACGTCATCGAGACAGACGAAGGTGAACGCATCTATGTCGAGAACACCGGCATACGCACCGGTTCCGCCGAGGATATTGCCGCCATTGCTCGTGGCGAACCCGTCGACCCGGCACGCATCTATTTCCGCAGTTACCCGCGTTTCGAGACCGCCTCGCCCACGTGGTGGTGGCTCAACACACACCTGTTCGTGGGCACCGGTGCTCGTCACCCCGACCACGTGGAACTGAATTTTTTCGTGCTGCGCTGATTCCCGCACCCGTTCGTTCCGGGCCTTTACCGACATAAGAAAGAGATAACAGGAGACATTCATGAAGCCGATACAGACTGGCAAACTCATTGCCGCCGCATGCATGCTGGCCGTGTCCACCGGCGTGGCAGCCGCGTGGCCGGAACAGCCGATCCGACTGACGGTGGGCTTTCCGGCCGGAACAGGCCCCGATATCGTGGCCCGCACCGTGGGCGAACGGCTCTCCAAGGAGCTGGGCCAGCCGGTGGTGATCGAGAACAAGGCCGGAGCCGGCGGGCAGATCGCCGCGCACTCGGTCGTGAACGCCGCGCCCAATGGCTATACCATTCTGCTGGGCGAAGTCGGCTCCATCAGCATCTCCCCCGAGACGACCTCCGAACTGTCCTATAAGCCTCTGCGTGACCTGGCACCCATTACTGAAGCCGTGCGCGCCGATTTCGTCCTGGTGACCCCGGCGGACTCACCTCATGCGAATCTCGATTCTTTCGTGAAGGCGGCCACCAGCCACAACGATGCCTTTAATTTCGCCACCTTCGGCGCAGGCACTCCCGGACATTTCGGCGCCGAGCTGTTGGCCGAAGCGGGCAAGTTCGATATTGAGCCGATCCACTATCGGTCTACGGGAGATGCCGTTACCGCCATTATCAGCGGTCAGGTGGAAGGCGCCTTCATCACCACTGCCATGGCCAGCACGCAGGTCGCCGGAGGCAAGATGAAGGGACTCGCCATCACGGGCGCCCAACGCAGCAAGATGCTGCAGGACATTCCCACCTTCGCCGAGTCGGGTTTGCCTGATGTGAACTTTGGAGCGTGGTTTGCATTCTTTGCGCCGGCTGGTACGGCGGACGACGTGCTGGACACCCTGCATCAGGGCATCGTGGCATCACTGAATGATGAGCAGGTCAGGACCACGCTGGAAAACGCCGGTTTTGCGGTGGTGGGGTCCAGCCGGCAAGAGTTGGCGGACCTGCTGGTATCCGAGCAGAAAACATGGTCCGGGGTCGTGCAGCGCACCGGATTCAAGATCAACTGAATCCGACATGTCTGACTGAAAGCCGCGGCAGAATCTCGTGCGCATTGCGTCCGGTAGCCGCGATAATTTCATCGACTTCAACGCCGCGCAGCCGGGCCAGCTCCCCGGCGATGCGGCCAACGTGAGCCGGCTCATTGCGCGGTCGCGGCCCGCCGGGTTTGCCGAGCCAGGCCGGCGGAATGTCCGGCGCGTCGGTTTCCAGCACAATGGATTCGAGCGGCAGGCGCTCCGCGAGCCGCCGGATCTGCAGGGCGCGGTCATAGGTCATCGCGCCTCCGAACCCCAACTTGAAGCC
>JAJUGH010000177.1 GCA_029268265.1 Alcaligenaceae bacterium
ACGCTGAACGCCGCCGACATTTACGAGCGGCTGGGATCCCCCGAAGGAGAGCTCGCGCTTGCCCAGGCGGTGGTTTATCTGGCCTGCGCCGCCAAGTCGAATGCCGTATACAGCGCGTATAAATCGGCGCGGCGCTATGCGGAACAGCACGGCAGCGCGCCGGTCCCGATGCATCTGCGCAACGCGCCGACCCGTCTCATGAAGGAGCTGGGCCATGGGCAGCGCTATCGCTATGCGCACGATGAGCCACATGGATATGCGGCAGGCGAGCGCTATTTTCCCGACGGCCTGGGCAGCACCTTCTACTCTCCGACAGATCGCGGCCTGGAAGGTAAAATCCGGCAAAAGCTGGACTTCCTGCGTGAACTCGACGCCGCTCACAAGTCCCGTTGAATCCTCTCATTTCTTGGTTTATTCATGCTTGATCAGAACCTGCTGCGCAAAGACCTTCCCACCGTCGTCAAGGCCCTGGCCTTGCGCGGGCTTTCCTTCGACACCGAGCGATTCAATCGGCTCGAGACCGAACGCAAGGCTTCGCAAATGGAGACGGAAGCGCTGCAGGCACGTCGCAACGCCCTGGCCAAGCAGATTGGCCAGCTGAAGTCGCGCGGAGAAGACGCCTCCGAGCTCATGACGGAGTCGCAAGCCATCCCGGCTCGCCTCAAGGAACTGGAAGCGCGGCTGGGTGCCATTCAGGAGGAACTGTCCGACTGGCTGCTCAACGTGCCCAATCTTCCGCACGAAAGCGTGCCGGCCGGTGAGTCCAGCGACGACAACGTCGAGGTGCGCCGCTGGCTGCCGGGCAACATGCAGGCCGACGCCGAAGGCAATCCGCCGAAGCTGGGGTTCGAGACCCGCGATCACGTGGCATTGGGTGAACCGTTGGGGCTGGACTTCGAATCCGCGCGCAAGCTTTCGGGATCCCGCTTCATGATGTTGCGCGGACAGATCGCCCGGCTGCATCGCGCTCTGGCGCAGTTCATGCTTGATCTCCATACCGAGCGGCATGGATACCAGGAGTGCTACACGCCATATATCGTGAATGGCTCCACGCTGCTGGGTACCGGCCAGCTGCCCAAATTCAAAGACGACATGTTCTGGGTCACGAAGGGCGGCGGCGACGATGACGCGGAGGCCGATGGCGAAGACCTCTATCTCATTTCCACTTCCGAAATCACGCTGACCGCTTCGGTTCGCGAATCGATCCTGGCCGAAGACCAGTTGCCGATGCGGCTGACGGCGCATACACCATGCTTCCGGTCTGAAGCCGGCAGCGGCGGGCGCGACGTGCGCGGGATGATCCGCCAACACCAGTTCGACAAGGTCGAGATGGTGCAGATCGTCCATCCCGAGAAATCGTACGAAGCCCTGGAAGAAATGGTCGGGCACGCAGAAGCGGTGCTGCAGGCGCTGGAGCTGCCCTACCGGGTCGTGCTGCTGTGTGGCGGAGACATGGGCTTTGGTGCAGCAAAGACCTACGACCTGGAAGTGTGGCTGCCCGCGCAAGACACCTGGCGCGAGATCTCTTCGGTATCCAACTGCGAAGCTTTCCAGGCCAGGCGCATGCAGGCGCGCTTCCGTGCGGCAGGGCCAAAAGCAAAGCCGGAATACGTCCATACATTGAACGGTTCCGGCTTGGCGGTGGGGCGATGTCTCGTTGCCGTGCTGGAAAACGGCCAGCAGGCCGACGGAAGCGTGGTCATTCCCGAAGCGCTGCGTCCCTATATGGGTGGCCAGGAAGTCATCAAGCCCGCTTAACGGGTCCAGTAGCCTCGCGAGTACGCATGAGGCGGCCGCAGCGGCTGTCGCCCGTGCCGCAGATGCTTGTGCTCGGGCGGCCGGGCATGGTGGAAGTGATGGTGCCGGTGCTTGGACTGATAATGCTTGTGCCCGCCCCGATACACATGCTCCGGGTAAAAATAGGCCGGTGGCGTCATTCGGCGGGAGTTACGCAGCGGCGCCTGATAATGCGGATGGCGTATTGGCGGATGGTAGTGGCGCTGCCGCACGGGCGGGTAGTAATGGCTTGGCGGATGCACGGGTGAGCGATAGTGGTCATGGCGGTTGGTGCCGATCACGACACCGGGCACGCCGATCCCGATCCGTACATCCACATCCGCTCTCGCGGGTGTGGTGAAAACGCCGGCAGCAATGGCCAGGCATGCAATCCACAGTTTTTTCATGGTGGCCCCCATATAGGTCTTCCGACCTATTGTGGACCATGAACGGTTTCATAACTGTTGGTATGCGGAATGCAATAGCTTCCAATGGCTACCGCCATGCAGCCAGGAGCTACATTGCGTTTCGAAAGTATCCTTTGTCAACGCGCGGCCATACGCAGTTGCATGGCGGCCACTCCGGCCGTGTGCTGCACGTGGAGCCAGTCCACCATCTCGCCCTCGGGACGGTAGCCATGCACGACCTCAAGGAATAACGAACGAATCCGCGGATAGTTGTCGTCGGCAATCGCCACGGCAAGCTCGCTCAACACACCTTTCAGGTCTTCCCAGTCGAGACGTTCCTCGCTGGCCCGCATGATCCGCGGATGGCGCGTGGGCGAGACGTTTTCCCCGATGAGCAGCTCTTCATAAAGCTTTTCCCCCGGCCGCAGACCCACGTATTCAATGGGGATATCACCTTGCGGGTTGTCGGCTGATTTGACGGTGAGACCCGAAAGCAGAATCATTTTCTCGGCAAGATCGCGAATGCGCATGGGCTCGCCCATGTCGAGAACGAAAACGTCGCCGCCCGTGCCCATCGATCCCGCCTGGATCACCAATTGGGCCGCCTCGGGAATCGTCATGAAGTACCGGGTGATGTCCGGATGAGTGACCGTAACGGGCCCGCCGGCCTGTATCTGCTTGCGGAAGCGGGGAACCACTGATCCCGACGAACCGAGCACATTCCCGAAGCGGACCATGGTGTAGCGCGTGCGGTTGGGCAGATCCATATTGCTGCTGTCGCCGTAGGGAATCGGGTTGGGCTCGCAGGCCAGCGCCTGCAGTACCAGCTCGGCCAGGCGCTTCGTGCAACCCATGGTGTTGGTGGGCCGCACTGCCTTGTCCGTGGAGATCAGCACGAAGTTGGCGACACCTGCGCGCAAGGCCGCCTGTGCCGAATACAGTGTCCCGAACACGTTATTGAGTATGCCTTCCGCCATGTTGTGCTCCACCATGGGGACATGCTTGTACGCGGCGGCATGATAGACGGTGTCCACGTTCCAGACCGACATCACATCAAACAGGCGTTGCTGGTCTCGCACGGAATTCAGGATGGGCACCAGTTGCACTGACAAGCGGGCTTCGCGGATACGCTCTTCCAGATCGCACTGGATGTTGTAGAGGTTGTATTCCGACTGCTCGAAAAGAATCAGCGTGCGTGGCCGGCAGTGCAGGATCTGCCGGCAAAGTTCCGCCCCGATGGATCCGCCGGCGCCGGTCACCATCACCGTCTGCTCGACGATGCAGCGTTCCAGCAGCTCGATGTCCGGCTCCACCGGATCCCGTCCCAGCAGATCTGCGATGTCGACTTCGCGCAGTTCGTCTACCTTCAGCTTGCCGCTGGCCAGATCACATATTCCCGGCACGGTTCTTACGGCAAATGGGTGACTTGCCAGGCGGTCGATGATCTCGCGGCGGCGTCCCCGTGTTGCCGACGGAAGGGCCAGCAGTACTTCTTCCAGGGCCAGCTTTTGAGCCAGCCTGCCGATGTTCGCAGGATCATGGATCGGTACGCCGCCTATGGTGCGGCCATGCAGCCCCCGATTGTCGTCAAGCAGGGCGACGACCCGGCGTGATGGGTCGCTCGCCAGCGCGATCATGAGTTGCTGGCCGGCCGAGCCCGCGCCGTAGATGGCCACGTTGGCCCGCTTCGTCCGACCCTGCGTACGCGGCAGTGAGCCCGCGACGCCGATGCCCTGAAAATAGCAGCGGAGCATCAGTCGCAGCCCGCCGAGCAGGATGAGGTTGAGTATGGCGTGGATGACGACCACCGAGGGGGGGACCTGCGTCTCGGGACTCCCGACCACCCACAACGCGAGGCCTAGCGGGATGGTGGCCATGGTCACTGCCTTGGTCAGCGCCCACAACGCATGCAGGTCCATGTAACGCACCACTGCCCGGTACAGCCCTGCCCGGGCGAGTGTTGGAACCATGAATGCGGGTGCAATCAGGAACAGCCAATAGTGGGTCGCCACGATGCCGCCCATATTGGCCGCGTCGAGCCTTAGGGTGAATGCGAGTAACAGGGAAAACCAGACCACGATGGTGTCGGCCGACATCTGCAGCAACCGCTTGCGATAACGCGGCATGGCAAGCAGCCGCGTACGAAGGTCGGGTGCTGGACGGCCATCGGCCGCCTCCAGATGGGGTCGCGCTTGTTGTGCGACGGAACTCATGTCATCGCCTCCTCGTTCTTCTGGGGGATAGATGCCGCGCAGGGCGCGCGGCCGGCTGCCGGGAGACGTCTAACGGACGCCGCTCAGCTCATACCATTTGATGAAGTTGACCCAGCGCCAGAGCTGGTTCGTGCAGCGGCGCTTTCCGGCCATGACGGCATCGAAGCGGCGCAGGATCTCCTCGTGATCAAGGAAGGGAATCTTCTCGCCGTGACGTAACCACTCACGGAGCGTATCGGCCATGCCACCCAACCAATGTTCCTCAGGGGTTTCGAAGCCGATCTTGTCGCGCCGATCAAGGACCTCGTCCGGGATGATTCCCCGCATGGCGGCCCGGAATACATGTTTGGTCTCGCCGCCCGGCGATATCAGGTATTCCTCCGGGAGGGACATGAGCAGACTGGCCATCGGCAGTGTCAGGAAGGGCAGCCGGCTTTCCACCGAGAACTGCATGGAGTTACGGTCGCCCTCGCGCAGGTAGCCTGGCAGAAAGCGCTGCTGCATGGCGTTCGCCATGGATTCCATGACCCGCCGGCCGCGTGCATCCGCGCGCCGTGTCTGGCGCATGTAGCGCAGGTCGACGTTGGCCTCCCGCAGGACGTCTGGCCTGAGGCCCGCGGCGCGTGCCCCATGCCCCGCGTACTTCCTGGCAAGCTGGAACAGAGGGTCGGGTAAGGCCGCTGCGGCCAGATACTGCCAGGCCTGCCCATAGCGACGGCCCGGCCAGCGGGACCATTGATACGCGAAGCGCTGGGCATCGACGACCCGGCCCTGTTCAAGCATGCTCAGCATGCGCTGGCCGGGAAAGCCGACGTAGCCGGCAAGCATTTCGTCGGCGCCCTGGCCTTCGAGCGTGACCGTTATGCCTTCCTCTCGCGCCAGCTTGTAGACCCGATATTGCGCGTAGACCGACGTGCTCATGAAGGGCTCGCCCTGGAGTGCAATGAGCCGCTCCAGGTCATTCGCCAGATCCGATGATTGGGCCACCACCTTATGCGGGATGGCGCCGACGTGCTCGTTGATCCGGTCGACCCAGATCTCTTCCGAGCG